>NZ_AFOC01000026.1:0-38309 GCF_000224455.1 endosymbiont of Riftia pachyptila (vent Ph05) | reverse complement strand
GTAGCGCAGCATGAAGTGCAGAGTGTCGTCCACGGCAATGCCGATGGCGATGGCCGCCGCCATGGTGGTGCCGATGTTGAGGGGAATGCCGGCAAAACCCATCACGCCGAACAGCACCACCACCGGGAAGGCATTGGGCAGGGCGGCCAGCAGGCCGACCCGCAGATCGGTGAAGAGCACCGAGATGATCAGCACAAAGAAGAGCAGCAGCAGCAAGATCGACTGCAACTGTCCATTGATCATGGATCGGGTGGCTGAGAGAGTGAGTACCGAGGAGCCGGTGATGTGCGCCTGCAGACCGGGATCGAGCTGCTGGTCGATGAATTCCTGCAGGGCATCAACGAAGGACTGCAGTTCGCGGGTCGAGTCGGCGGCGTGCCGGACCAGGATGCGTACCCGACTGTAGTCCTCGGAGACGTAGGCATGCACATGCTTGTGGTCGAGAAAGATCATCAGTTCGTTCACCACATCGTCCGACTCCGGCAACTCGGCCTCATCCAACTCCTGAAAGGCGCGATTGAGGATAGACAGATAGTCGGCGAATGAGGTGGTGGAGCGGGAGATCCCCTGGCTGTCGATAAACTGCTGTATCTCAACGATCTCCTCCAGATAACGGACTTTGAGGAAGGTGTCCTGGATGCCGGAGTCGAGGATGATGGAGAAGTTCTCAAGCCCGGCCAGATCACTATTCACTGCCTCCACTTGCTGCCGCACGGCCGAATCCCGGCCAAGGCTTTCGATGGTGCTGTGGTTGACCTGGATGGCGGGTACGCCCAAGGCGGCAATCACGGTGATGCCGAGCAGAACCAGCAGAATGGCCCAACGGTAGCGCTGCAACCCCCGCCAATAGGCATCCGCCAGCCTGCCCGGTTTGGCCTGCACAAAGCGGGATCGACCATCCAATTGCCAGCGTCCGGCAAGCGACAGTAGGGCAGGGATCAGCACGATGGTGGCGATGAAGTTAAACAACAGCCCGGTGGAGGCGAGGATGCCGAACTGCCAGAGCACCTCGATGCGGCTCAGCCCCACCGAGAGAAAACCGACGTAGGTGGTGGCGAAGGTGAGCAGCACCGTACGCCCCATCTTGCGCGCCATGTGCTGGATGGCGACCTGGGTCGTCATGCCCTGGCGCTGGCCGTGGCGGAACTCGGAGAGTAGGTGGATATCCTCGGTGGAGCCGACGATGATCAGCAGGATCGGCACGATCGATGTCACCACATTGAGAGGGATGCCGCTGAGCCCCATCAACCCCAGGGTCCAGAGGATGCTGATGCCAGCGGTAAGGATTGGGGTGAGGATATCGACAAACTGGCGCAGCAGCAGAAACAGGGCGATCAGCAGGGCGGCGATGGCGATGGGGAAGAGGTCAGTCTGTTCCTGCTGGATCTGCCGCGCGATGGCGGTGCGTACATAGGGGTAGCCGATGGTAAAAAACTGCGCGTAGTGTCCTGACAGCGGCCTGGTTAGCTGGTCGATCGATGTGGTGATGCGAAGATCATCAAGGCCGCTGACCGCCTCCTTCAGGACGATCGCTGCGGTCATCACTTGGCCGTCATCGGAGAGCAGTACATGTTTGATGAAGGGGTCGGTGAGCGCCTGCTTTTCCAACGTCCTGCCTGCGGCGAGATCTTTTGGCAATTTGGCTAGGTAGGGGTCTTTGTTGAGATAGCCATCGACGCTCTTCAGATAGGGGACAGAGAACAGGCTCTCCACCCGATCGACAAAAGGCAGCGCCTTGATCGTGCCGATCACCTGTTGCAACGCCTGCAACTTTCCTGGTGCCATCATCTCCCCATCCCGCAGATAGAGCAGCACGATCTTCTCGTCACCAAACTGCTGACTGATCTGCTCGTAGTAGTCCCGCTCCGGATCATCGAGTAGCAGTAGCTCCTCCGCCGAGATATGCACCTGCACCCGCTGCAGCTGGGTCGCCGCCAGCAGCGAGAGGATCAGCAGTGTGGCGAGCGCCCACCGGGGATGGTTGGCGCAAAGCATCAGAATACGCTGCATCAGGGTCTTCTGATGTGCCAGCTCAGGTCCGTCGGACGGAGCGGATGGTAGATATCAAAGTGGCAACTCATCTGCTGGAGCATAGGCAAGATGCCTGGCTAATGCGAATATGCTGAGGTTCATCAAGGGGCGGAGTCGATTGCGTTGAGATTGTGGGAAAATACACATCCATTTACCGCAATTGACTCCGACCCTGAGCTTCATACATTTGAATGTGCGTCTATTGGCGTTCATTTGCGGCATTATGATCTGCTTTGAATCTGGCTGGTGCTGAGAGCGGGGCATTTTTCATGACAAAGAACATCGGTGGCGGGCTGGCTGCCTGGTCGATTCGCCACCCGATCGGGGTGGTGATGATTACCCTGGCGGTGATGGTGCTCGGGATCTTTGCGTTGGGACGCCTAGGGGTGGATTTGCTGCCGCATATCATCTACCCGGATGTGCGGGTGCGGGTGCTCGATCCCGGCGTGCCGGCGAGCATCATGGAGGATCGGGTCACCCGTCAGCTGGAGGAACAGCTGGCGATCACTGAGGATGCGATCCACATCCAGTCGCGCACCAGCGAGGGGCGCAGTGCGGTGGATCTCTCCTTCGCCTATGGCACCGATATCGACCAGGCGCTGCGCGATGCCTCCACCCGCCTCGACCGGGCCAAGCGTTTTCTGCCCGATAGCATTGAAGCGCCGGTAATCTACAAGCGTGATCCCTCGCAGCGGCCGGTGGCGGAGTTTGTGGTCAGCTCCACCCTGCGCGATGCGGTGGAGCTGCGCAGCTGGGCCGATTACGACTTGGGCAAGTGGTTTCTGACCCTGCCGGGGGTGGCGGCAGCAGAGGTCGGTGGCGGGCGGGTGCGGCAGATCCAGGTAATCCCCGATCAGATCCGTCTTGCCGGGCTTAATCTGCAGTTGCTCGATCTGGAGGCGGCGCTGCAGGCGGCCAACCAGGACACCCCGGGCGGGCGGCTGATGATGCCTCAGGGAGAGATCAGCGGCCGCACCGCCGGGCGCTTCCGTTCGGTGGAGGAGATTGCCCAACTGCCGTTGCGCACGTTCGGTGCCGACCAGAGCGAAAGCCTGATCCACTTGAGCGAGGTGGCGCAGGTGGTGGATGGGGCAGAGGATGAGACCCTGCGCATTCGTCTCAACCAGCAGCCAGGGGTAAAGCTGTCGATCCAGAAACAGCCCCAGGCGAACACCATCGAGGTGGTCGATGGGGTGCTGGCCAGGCTCGCTGAGCTGGAGCACAAGGGGCTGATCCCGGAGGATATCGAGATCCGCGCGGTGGATGACCAGGCCCGTTATATCCGCCGTGCCCTGAGCAATGCGCTCAACTCAGCGGCGATCGGTGGGCTGCTGGCGATGTTGGTGGTCTATCTTTTTCTCGGCAGCCTGCGCCGCACCCTGATCATCGGCAGCGCGATCCCGATTGCGATCCTGGTAACCTTCATCCTGATGTCGTCGGCGGGTCTGACCCTCAACATCATGACCCTGGGCGGCCTGGCGCTGGGCATCGGCATGCTGGTGGACAGCACCATCGTGATGCTGGAGAACATCTACCGTCATCAGCGTGAACGGCGGGGGGATGAAACGCTCTCTGTTGCCGAGAGTTCGGGACGGGCGGCGTCGGAGGTCAATAGCGCCATCGTCGCCGCCACCACCACCAATCTGGCTGCGGTACTGCCGTTTCTGTTTATCGGCGGGCTGGTGGGGCTGCTGTTTCGTGAGCTGATCTTCACTATCTCAGCAGCGATCGTCGCCTCGCTGATGGTTGCCCTGACCCTGGTGCCGGCCCTGGCCGGGCGCATCCCGGCGCGGCGTGAGGCGTTGCTGCGGCGCGGTGTAAACCAGCTCTTTGATGGCCTGCAGGCGGGATACGGCTGGTTGGTACGACAGCTGCTGAGGGCCCCTTGGCTACTGCCGCTGCTGTTCATCGCCGCGCTGGCGCTGATCTGGCCGCTGCTGAGTCAGGGGCGTCAGGTGTTTCTGCCGAACATGGATGAGGGGCGTATCTATGTCAGCGTGACTGCCGATCGCGGCATCAACCTGCCGAATATGGATCGCATCGTGCGGCGTCTTGAAACCCTGTTCAGCGAGCAGCCGGAGGTGGAGACGATCTTCACCCAGTCGGGCGGCTCGGTGTTTGGCCGCTCCCAGTATCAGGCCGCTAATCGTGCCAGTCTGCAGCTGACGTTGAAGCCGATCCGTCAGCGCGGCATCGACAGCCGCGTCTGGGTTGCGCGTATGAAAAAGGCGGTAAAAAAGTTGCAGCTGCCGGGGGTGCGGCTCTATATGCGGGTGCGGGGGATTCGCGGTATCCGCCTGAATCGGGGCGAGGATGATGTGGATCTGCGCCTGCAGGGCCCGGATCTCGAGACCCTGGCGCGGCTGGCCGAGCAGTTGGTGGTGCGGCTGCGGGAGGTGGAAGGCTTGAGCAACCTGAGCCACTCCAGCGAGGATGTGAGCCAGGAGATCTCAGTGCGGGTCGATCGCGAGCGGGCCGCGCGGTTTGGTCTCAGCGTGGAGGATGTGGGGCGCTATCTGCAGCTCGCCCTCGGTGGGATCAAGGTGACTGAATTCCTGCAAGGGGATCGGAGCGTGGATGTGCGGTTGCGCCTGAGTCGTGACGAGATTGCCAACCCCGCTGATGTGGAGTCGATCATTATCTTCAGTCGCAGCGAGCCGCGGGTGCCGCTGCGGCTTGGTGAACTGGCGCAGATCGAGCTGCTTCCGGCACCCTCATCGATCCACCGTGATCAACAGCGGCGAGTGGTGGAGATCAGTGCCTCGCTGGGCAAAGGAGTCTCACTCGAGCAGGCGATGCAGCGTGTCGACAAAGTGCTGGAAGGGTTCGAGCTGCCGGCGGGTTACCGTATCTACGACGGTGGTGGTCTGGAGCAGCTGAGGGAGGGACGTGAGATGGGTCAGTTGCTGCTGGGACTGGCGCTGTTTCTCGTGTTTGGGTGATGGCGGTGCAGTATGAGTCGCTGCGCAACCCGCTGGTGATTATGTTGAGCGTGCCGTTTGCGCTGATTGGTGTGGTGTTGGGGCTGCAGTGGAGCGAGTTATCGCTCTCGATGCCGGTCTGGCTGGGGTTGATCATGCTGGCGGGGATCGTGGTCAACAACGCGATCGTGCTGGTGGAGTATATCAGCCTGCAGCTGCAGCAGGGGGTGGCGTTGGATGCAGCGATCGTTGAGGCAGCGCGATTGCGGCTGCGGCCGATCCTGATGACCACACTGACCACGGTGGCAGGCATGTTGCCGCTGGCTCTGGCCCTGGGGGAGGGGGCGGAGATGCTGCAGCCGCTGGCGGTGACCATCGTTTCCGGGCTCTCTTTTTCGACCCTGGTGACGCTGCTTTTGATCCCGGCGGTCTATCGATTGATTGGCGCACGGGCTGGTTGATGTTGATTCGCGCCGCGTGCGGCGCGAATAGATTGGCTCAGATAAATGCAACCTGGTTGCGACCGTTCTCTTTGGCTTGGTAGAGCGCGTCGTCGACCCGCTTCATCAGGCTGTCGGAGTTGTCATCGGAGAGCAGGCAGGTTACGCCGAAACTGCAGGTCAGCGGCTCGCCGGTTGGGAACTCGTGTGCCTCGATGCGCTGGCGCAGCCGCTCGCTGAGGGCCATGCCGTCATGCTTGTTGGTCTCGGGGCAGATGATGAGAAACTCTTCGCCACCCCAGCGTCCCACCTCGTCGTTGCCGCGTAGTCCGTTGCGCAGTTGGCTGGCGACAGCCCGGATCACCTTTCGCCCATCTGATGACCATGCTGGTCGTTGACCGACTTGAAGTGGTCGATGTCGAGCAGTATCACGCAGAGTGCGGTGTTGCTCTTGCGGCTCTGCAGCGCCATCTGTTGCAGGATTAGGTCGATCTTGCGCCGGTTGTAGAGCTGGGTGAGGGCATCAACCTCCGAAAGATGGGCTAGCTCCCGGTTTCGCTGGGCCAGCTCTTTCTGGGTGGCGCGCAGGCGGTCAAGAGTGTAGATCAGCCGCAGGCTGCGTTCCTCCTCCAGTCCTGAGACGATGGCTCGCTCGACAATGCTGCGGTAGCGCTTGGAGATATAGCTGGCGAGCAGCACAAAGAAGGCAAGGAAGGCGATGCGCAGCAGGCTGTTACTGCCACTCACGGAATCGCTGGTGAAGGCCTCGGTGATAGAACCGAGCTGGACGCCGCCGCTACTGATGGTGACGAGGGTGACGAAACTGTAGGCGGCCACGGCAAATGCTCCGGAGACCAGGGTCAGGCGGGGCGAGAAGCGCAGTGTGGAGAGGCCGACCCAGATGAAGTAGAGCAGAAAGGCCTCGGTCTTGAGGGTGCGATAGCCGCCAAACGCGAAGATTATTAGCGAGAGCAGAAGTATATCGGTGGAAATTGAGACATAGCGTAGCCACCAGACCATAGGGCCCTTCTGCAGCTGCAGATGGACCACACCGGCATACAGCAGGTTGATCAGAGAGCCAAACAGGATCATTTGGAAAGAGTGGGCGGGAATCTCCTGACGGATGCCCACAGCTGCCCCAATATAGAGCAGAGTGAGCCAGAGGCGCACTCGGTTGATATAGAGCTCGCTCTTATGCTCTTCCTGCTCGAACGGTATCGGAGCCCGGTGTTGTGATTCCATGCTGCTCATGTGGGCATTATATCCATTCCAATGGACAAATACCCTTTAGGAATCAGATTCTTAGCTGGGGCGTGACCCAGGCTGTCAGCAGCAGTTGATTGCCGGCAGCGGTGAATTAACGATATTTGCGTAGATACCACCATTCGAAGAAACGCTTCAGCCAGTGGAACAGGCGCATGCTCGGCATCACGATATTGTGTTTTTGGGTGCGTGCCACCAGCATGCCGGTAGTTTGGCTGTCGATGATGCAGACCAGTTCCACCTTGAAGGTTTGTGTCGGTTCATGCCCCTTGAATTCAGCGACCAGGTTGGTGGCTGCCGCCTCCGCCTGCAGATCCGCCATGTGTGCCTGTTTTGGCATCCACTCGGGACCAGGGAAGCTGCCGGAGTCACCCGCCACATAGACCTGCGGCATTCCCTTCACCCGGCACTGGAGATCAGCTTTGATCAGCCCGCCAGGGGAGCGTGGCAGCTCGGTATTGTCGAACCACAGGTTGCCGGTCATGCCTGGCATGAAGAGGATCAGATCGGCGTGAAAGGCACCGCCCTCGGTGATCACGTTGGTCGTGGTGAACTGCTTCATCTTCTGCCCCAAGTGGGTCTCGATGTCACGCAGCTTCATCTCGCGCACCAGCCCCTCCACCGCCTTGGGGCCGAGGCGCTGACCGGGGTTTTCGGCTGGGGTGAAGAAGATCAGATTGAATTTGTCGCGGCGTTTCTCCAGGCGCAGCTGACGGTCGATGCCGAACAGGAACTCAAACATCGGGCCGCCGCGCATCGCACTCGGTTCCTTGGGGTTGCCGGCAAAGCCGATAGCGATGGTGCCGCCCTGCATCGCTTTCAGGCGCTCGCGGATCCGCACTGCGGCATCAATGCCCTCGCAGGGGGTGATGGCGTTCTCGATGCCCGGCAGCTTTTTGATGAAGCGGCCGCCTGAGCAGAGGATCAGACCGTCGTTTTCGATCTCGCCATCGCTGGTGATCAGGGTACGACCACCATCCTTCAGACCGACCGCCTCAGCGGCGTGGTGCTTGACCCGCATGCGCTGGAAGAAGGGGTTGAGGGGGACGATCAGATCTTCCGGCTGACGGATACCGCTGGGAATCCAGATGATCCCCGGTAGGTAGTGAAACTCTGCCTTGGGAGCCACCAGGGTGATCTCCATCTCCATGCCGCTGCTGCGCAGCTTGCGAATAGCGGTGAGGGCGGCAAAACCACTGCCGACGACGGTAACACGCTTCATGCGGGACTCTCCGGGGTTGTTGGGATTGCAAGCAGCGGCCCTGTGGAATGATACCCGGGCCTCGGGTTGACGCAGGGGTGCCTGCAGCCACAAGGATAGTAGCGGCAGTGTGGCTGCCGCTCAACCTGTGGATGATGTTATTCCCTTTGCAAGAGAGAGGTCTTAGAGCCCAACTAGCTCGCCATGCAGTCCCTGAAAATGGGTAATGCTGAGCAGATCTCTGCCACTGACTTTTTCGGGATTATATTCAAGGACGAAGAGGTGAGGGCGATTGTTTTCGTGGTGGACGGAGACTACCCCCTCGCGTTCGCGAAATGCAGATTCCAGCTGCTTCTGCCCGCTCTCATCCAGCGTCTCATCGACATGGATGGTGATGTCAGCCAGGTTGATATCCATGATGCTTCTCCCCTTCAGTCAGGACCAAAATATGCCGTGCTGCGGCTTCCACTTTTAGAATAGTTCACTGGCGCTGCCGTAGCGGGAGAAGTCGGGTTAGCATAGATATCGATCAAGGCCGGGATTCAGTCCGCAAAAAACGCACATGAACGCGAACAATAATTTCTGACAACGGGCTGAAGTGGCGTAATCAGCCTTACATAGGATTCGCGTTTTTTTGCGTCATTTGCGGACTATTATCTCGCGGAGCCTGCTTAGGGAGCCTCCACCACCTTTATCTTGCTGCCGTCACGCAGGTTGAGAAAGCCTTTGATGATGACCTGGTCGCCGGGTTCGATCCCTTGGCTGATCTCGATCCGGCTGGCCAGGTGGAGGCCGCTCTTTACCGTCACCCGCTCTGCCCGTTGCTGGCTATCGACGCGAAACAGATATTCGCCTTGGGTGTCACGCTGCAGTGCGGTGAAGGGGACGCTGAGGCGTTCCTGCTGGGCGCTGCTGAGAGTGACTCGGCAGAGCTGGCCGGGGCGTGCCCCCTTGGGGTTGGGCGTGAGCAGGATCTCCACCCGGCCCATGCGGCTTCTCGGGTCCAGCTCCGGATGGATGCGCAGAATTCTGCCGCTGTGCAGGGTGGGCCCCAGACCGTCGATGCTGACCTGCACCGGGTCGTTGATCTTCAGCTGCGGGATCAGCAGATCGGAGACCAGGATCTCGGTGATCAGGGAGTTGAGGTCGATCAGAGTCAGTAGATGCGTGTGGCGTGGTACCACGTCCCCGGGTTCTACCAGCCGTTGGCTGATGATGCCGCTGAAGGGGGCCTTGATGACGGTGTGGCTGATGCGAGTTTCGAGCAGGCTTTGCTCCGCCTCGGCCACCTCCAGCGCGGTCTTGGCCCTGGCCAGCTCATCCTCTGAGGTGGCCTTGTGCTGCGCCAGACGCTGGATGCGCTTCAGGTTGACCTGGGCCTGGCGGGTGGTGGCGCGGGCCTTGTCCAGCTCGGCCTTGAGCAGGTCATCCTCCAGTCGGGCCAGTAGGCGGCCCTTTTTTACCCGGTCGCCCTCGAACAGGGGCAGTTGGGTGATGCGTCCCTCCTCTTGGTTGAAGATGCGTACCCGCTGCCGTGCCCGTAGCGTGCCGCTGCGCTGCTGGTGGATGGTGCTGGGACGTCTCTCCACCCGTTCGACCACCACCAGATGGGCGCTGGGCGGGCGCTTCTTCTGCTTTACGCTTGCTGCCTGCTGCCCGCCCGAGAAGGGATTCTGGCAGCCCGACAGCAGTACCGTTGTCAGCAGCAGGAAGCAGAGAGGCTGTCGCTGCAGGCACATGGCGGTGGGGATCAGTTCAGGCTGCTGGGTTGCGGGGTGCCGTTGTCTGGCACATAGGGGGAGTAGTGTTTGATTTTACGGCGCAGGTTGCGCTGTACGATCACGCCGAGGATTTTGAACTCGCTGCCCTGCAGGTCGATCTCGGGGTAGCCCGGTTTCAGCGCCACCAGGCGTTTTTTGCCTTCGCCTTCCGAGATGTACTGGCGGAACCAGCGTTCGCCATCCACCTCGGCGATGATGTAGGCGCCAGTGGCGCAGACTTCGGCAGGCTCGATGACGATGATGCACTTTTCCGGAAACTCCGGCTCCATGCTGTCGTCCAGCACCTGTAGGGGGTAAAGCTCGTTGTAACTACACTCGTTGCTCATCACTCTTCAGCCAGAAAAATTGCCTAAATATAACGGGGCTGGCGCGGAGCCAACCCTGGGGATTGAACGGAATTCTGCGCAAAGCCGCCTGATTTCGATAAAATCCCGCTTTTTCACCGGCGCATTCTAGCATGTCACACATCATGGCCGACTCCCGGGTCCACAGCGACCGGCGGGACCTCCACAACCTTAGGAATATGCTGCCGTTTCTCTGGGAGTATCGAGGCCGGGCACTGTTCGCCCTGGCCTGTCTGGTGCTGGCGAAGATGGCCAACGTGGGTATCCCGCTGCTGCTGAAAGAGATTGTCGATATCCTGGAGCAGAGTGATAAAGCGATGCTGGTGCTGCCGCTCAGCTTGCTGCTCGCCTACGGCGCGTTGCGCCTCTCCAGTTCGCTGTTCAACGAGCTGCGCGACGCGATCTTCGCGCGGGTGCGCTACCGGGCGATGCGGCGTCTCTCGAACCGGGTGCTGAGCCATCTGCACGAGCTCTCGCTGCGTTTCCACCTGGAACGCCAGACCGGTGCCATTAGCCGTGATCTGGAACGCGGCACCCGCTCGGTCAGTTCGATCCTCAACTACATGGTGTTCAGCATCCTGCCGATGTTGGTGGAGTTCTCCCTGGTGGCGGCGATATTGCTGAGCCAGTACGACATCATCTTCTCCCTAGTCACCTTCGGTGCGGTGGCGGTCTACATCGGCTTCACTCTGGCGATCACTGAGTGGCGCATGGAGTTCCGCCATGCCATGAACCGGCTCGATTCCCAGGCAAACACCCAGGCCTTTGACAGTCTGATTAACTACGAGACGGTGAAGTATTTCGGCAACGAACGGCTGGAGCTGGATCGCTTCGATACCACCCTCTCAGAGTGGGAAGAGAACGCGGTGAAGAGCCAGACCTCGATGTCGCTGCTCAACTTCGGTCAGGGCGGCATCATCGCCATCGGTGTCACCCTGATCATGATCCTCGCGGTTGACGGCGTGGTCACAGGAGAGATGAGCATTGGTGATCTGGTGCTGGTCAACGCCTTGCTGCTGCAGCTCTTCATCCCGCTGAATTTTTTGGGCATGGTCTACCGCCAGATCAAATACTCGCTGGCCGACATGGATCTGATCTTCAAGCTGCTGGAGCGTGAACCCGAGATCACCGACGCTCCGGATGCCCAGCCGCTAGTGCCGAAGGGCGGCGAGGTGCGCTTCGAACAGGTCGATTTCCACTACCAGCCGGAGCGGCCGATCCTGCACCAGATCGACTTCACCATCCGCTCAGGCGAGAAACTGGCGGTGGTGGGCCACAGTGGCGCCGGCAAGTCGACCTTGTCGCGGCTGCTGTTCCGCTTCTACGATGTCACCAGCGGACGGGTGTTGGTGGATGGCCAGGATCTGCGTTCGCTGACCCAGGAGTCGCTACACCAGGCGATTGGCGTGGTGCCTCAGGACAGCGTGCTGTTCAATGAGTCGATCCTCTACAACCTCGCCTATGGCCGCCCCGATGCCAGCCGTGAGGAGATCGAAGAGGCAGCGCGACTGGCCCATATTGCCGAGTTCATCGAGTCGCTGCCCGACGGCTACGACACACGAGTGGGAGAGCGGGGGTTGAAGCTCTCCGGTGGTGAGAAGCAGCGGGTGGCGATCGCCCGGGCGATGCTGAAGCGGCCGCAGATCCTGATCTTCGACGAGGCCACCTCGTCCCTCGACAGCAAGACCGAGCAGGCGATTCAGCAGACCCTCAAAGAGGTGGCGCGCCACCACACGACCCTGGTGATCGCCCACCGCCTCTCCACCGTGGTCGACGCCGACCGCATCCTGGTGATGGACCAGGGCAGGGTGATCGAACAGGGCACCCACCGTGAGCTGCTGGAGCAGCAGGGGCGCTATCAACAGATGTGGTTGCTGCAGCAACAGGAGCGGGAGTCGTGAGCGACTGGCCGCAGATCGATGGCGTCCAGGTCTACCTGGTCGGCGGTGCGGTGCGTGATCAGCTGCTAGAACTGCCGGTTCATGAGCGCGACTGGGTGGTGGTGGGGGGCGATGAGGCGAGGATGCTGGCGGCCGGTTTTCGTCGCGCCGACAGTGAGTTCCCGGTGTTCCTCCATCCCGACAGTGGTGAGGAGTTCGCGCTGGCCCGCACCGAGACTAAGACTGGTGCTGGCTACAAGGGGTTTGCGGTGCAGGTCGGTCCCGATGTGACTCTGGAGGCCGATCTGCGGCGGCGTGATCTGACCATCAATGCGATGGCGCTGGATCAGCAGGGGCGGCTGATCGATCCCCTCCACGGACGTGATGATCTGGAAAACGGCCGGTTGCGCCATATCAGCGATGCCTTTATCGAAGACCCGGTACGGCTGCTGCGGCTGGCCCGGTTTGCCGCCAAGCTGGGGCGCTGGGGCTTTCGAGTCGCCCACTCCACCCATCGGCTGCTGCAGCAGATGGCGGCCAGTGACGATCTGCTCAGCCTCAAGCCGGAGCGGATCTGGCGGGAGATGGAGAAGTCCCTGGCCGAGCTCCAGCCCTGGCGCTTCTTCGAGGTGTTGCAGCGCTGTGGTGCGCTGCAGCGGTTGCTGCCCGAACTGGATACTGCGCTGGGCTCGTCGGCTGGTCATGCTAAGCAGAGTGAGACTGATGGGTTTGCTGCGCTGAAGCGGGCCAGCGGGATCAGTACGGAGAGCCATGTTCGCTTCGCCGCGCTCTTCTATCCGCTGCTGGGGCCGGGTGGTGATGTGCAGGCGCTGGTGCGCCAGCTGCGGGCTGGTCGTGCCTATGCAGATCTGCTGCGGCAACTGCAGCAGGCGGATCGTGGTGGGTTTCTGGCAGCTGCGCCTGAGGCGTTACTCGATACCGTCTCTGGCCTGAAACCGCAACAGCAGCCGCATCGATTGGCAGGCTTCGTAGCGGCGGCCAAGGCGCTCTGGCCTGGGCCGATGCAGCGCCTCGCACCACAGATTGAGCTGGCCTGCCGGGCGCTGGCTGAGGTCGATGCGCGGCAGTTGCAGGCGACAGGCTTGCAGGGGGCGGAGTTGGGCCAGGCGTTACGCCAGTGGCGCCTGCAACGGCTCGAACAGTGGCTGCGGGATGCTGACTTAAACGGTGAGGAATCGTGCTAGCATCTGCGCCATGACGACACTGGAGAGAGATGTGGCCGGCGCTGATCGAGCCCGCCCCGGCAGCCTGACGAGCGACGCCGAACAGTGGCCCAGCCTGCGCATCCTGGTGTCGGGCCACCTACTGCTGCCGGCCTCGGTACTGACACTGGCGCTGCTGGCCGCCCTGGTATTGGCGATCCTGCTCTACCTGGATGTCGGTAATGCCAAGCTGAACATGCCGCTGTTGGTGATTGCGGTGTCGCTGGCGGTGGTGATGCTGATCGTCACTATGGAGCGGCTGCGTACCCAGCTGCTGCTACCGCTGTCGCTGCTCGAGGAGACTGTCACCCAAGTCTGCCAGGGCGAGCCGGTGATCACGCCCCATCCGCCGGAGAAGAGCGGGGTGTTGAGCGCGATGGCGCGGGATATCGACAGCCTTAGCGAGGAGTTGACCGATATCTACGAGGATATGCAGGTCAGGGTGGCGCGGCAGACCGCGCGGTTGGCGCAGAAGACCACCTCGCTGCAGCTGCTCTATGATGTTTCCGCCAGCATCAACCAATCGGAGAATGTGGATGAGCTGCTACTGCAGTTTCTGCGGGTGCTGAAGGGGATGCTCAACGGCCGCTCCGCCACTGTGCATCTGGTGGGGAGTGATGAGCATGTGCGCCTGGTCGGCAGCCTCGACCAGAATGATCGGCTGATGAGTGAAGAGGCACTGCTGCCGGTGCGGCTCTGCCAGTGCGGCAAGGCGCTGGTGCCGGGGGATATCATCTGCCCTAATGATCCGCGTGAATGTTCACGGCGAAATGGTCGACGTGTTTTTAGTGTGGAGCAGGTGGAACGGGTCTCGGTGCCACTCTGGTACCATGGCGACGTGCTCGGTTTCTACCATATCTATGTGAAGCGCCCCGGCATCTATGATGGCCGTGAGGATGTGCTGGATATCCTCAACACGGTGGGCAGTCACCTCGGCATGGCGGTGGCGAAACACCGTTCCGACAAGGAGGCGCGGCGTCTCTCGGTGGTCGAAGAGCGCACCACCCTGGCCCATGAACTGCATGACTCGCTGGCCCAGACCCTCGCCAGTCTGCGCTTTCAGGTGCGGATGTTGGAGGAGACTCTGGAGAAGCCGGGGCAGATGGGCGAGGCTCAGCAGGAGGTGCAGCGGATTCGCAACGGTCTCGACGAGGCGCATATGGAGCTGCGTGAGCTGATCAACAGCTTTCGCGCCCGGGTCGATCAGGGGGGGTTGCTGGCGGCGCTGGAGAAGTTGGTGGAGCGGTTTCAGCAGGAGACCGGCATCGCGACTTTTTTTCAGCAAGATTGCCGCAAAATCAATATGAACAGCAGTCAGGAGCTGCAGGCGCTGCGTATCGTGCAGGAGTCGCTGGCGAATATCCGCAAACATGCCCAGGCGCATACCGTGCGGGTGCTGGTGCGCTGTCGTGGCAAGGGTGACTACCTGCTGCTGGTGGAGGACGATGGTGTCGGTTTTGAAGAGACTACCTCGGAGGGCAATCCGGGCGAGCATATCGGCCTCTCGATCATGGAGGAGCGGGCGCGCCGGGTCGGTGGGCGACTCAATATTGAAAGTGAGCCGGGGGAGGGCACGCGGGTGGAACTAACCATCCATCGTGCCGAGACGACGCCCCGGTCTGTAGAGGTGGATTAGATGCGGGTAATGTTGATCGACGACCATGCGCTGTTTCGCATCGGCCTGCAGGAGCTGCTTGAGCGCCGTGGTATCGAGGTCTATGCGGTGGGGGACTGCCTGCAGGGTGTCGAACTGGTGCTGGAGGAGCGGCCGGATGTGGTGCTGCTCGACATGCGCATGCCAAATATGAATGGCATCGAGATGCTCAAGCAGTTGCGTCAGAGCGAGGCGAACATGCCGATTGCGATGCTCACCACCAGCCGCGAGGAGAAAGATGTGATCGACTCGCTGCAGAATGGTGCCCAGGGGTATCTGCTCAAGGATATGGAGCCGGACGAATTGATCGATGCCCTACAGGAGATCGTTCAGGGCAACTCGGTGGTTGCAAAAGAGCTGACCAGCATCTTGGCGAAAGCTGTACAGGGGGGTGAGCAGAGCCAGGAGAAGGAGAGTCACCACTCTCTGGCGGATCTGACGCCGCGGGAACGGGAGATCCTCTGTCATCTGGCGGAGGGGCAGAGCAACAAGGTGATCGCACGCAATCTGGGGATCTCCGATGGCACTGTGAAGCTGCATGTGAAGGCGATCCTACGCAAACTCGACGTGCACTCCCGGGTGGAGGCGGCGGTGATCGCGGTGGAGCAGAATTTCTGTCTGCGTGGCTGAGGCTGTGAATTATCATGGCGGCGCAGCGGCGGCTGCGGCCAAATGGCCCTGTTCGTTTTGTAGTAGCTAAGGAGCCTCTGAACGAATCCTGGTCTCGCATCTTGGGTCCGGAATCCCAATCTGCTTGGCCCAGATCCATTCAGAAGCTCCCTAACGAGTCCGAGAAGAATCTAATGAAAAAATTTCTGCAACTGATCAGCGATTGTCTCACCGATGTGGGGGAGATCATGCCCTGGGATCTGGAAGAGCGACTGCAGGCCAACCCGGAGCTGTTGGTGGTCGATGTGCGTGAGCCCTACGAGTACGATGCGATGCATATTGAGGGCTCGCTCTGCGTCCCCCGCGGCATCCTCGAATCGGCCTGTGAATGGGATTATGAGGAGACCATCCCGGAGCTGGTGCGGGCGCGTCAGCGTGAGGTGGTGGTGGTCTGCCGCTCCGGTTATCGTAGTGTGCTGGCAGCCTTCTCCTTGATGGTGTTGGGCTATGAGAATGTGGTCTCGTTGAAGACCGGCCTGCGCGGTTGGAACGACTATGAGCAGCCCCTGCTGGATGCGGCGGGTGAGCCGGTTGATATCGAGGTGGCGGATGACTATTTCACCTCAAGGGTGAGAGAGGATCAGCTCAGCCCAAAATAGCTCTTTTGAGCGCCGGCGTAGAAGCGAGCTGGAAACTTGCAGGGGCGCAGCTTGTGCGCCCCTGAGCTTCTCAGGAGTCGATTGGCGAGGTGGCACCCTGTTCTGAACGCGGTGGAGCCTGATACCAGGAGAGCTTCTCCTGCAGCTCCACCACCCGGCCGACAATGATCAGGGTCGGCGGCTTCGGTTGTTCCCGTTCCACGATCTCCAGGATGTTGGCCAGGGTGCCGGTGAAGACCCGTTGTTTATGGGTGGTGCCCTGCTGCACCAGGGCAATCGGCATATCCGCTGGCACCCCGTGGGCCTGTAGCTGTTCACGGATCACCGGTAGTCCCATCAGTCCCATATAGAAAACCACCGTCTGGTGCGGTTGCGCGAGCATCTCCCAGTTGAGGTTGATGCTGCCATCCTTCAGATGGCCGGTGACAAAGGTGACCGACTGGGCATAGTCGCGATGGGTCAGGGGGATGCCGGCGTAGGAGGCGCAACCAGCCGCCGCGGTGACGCCGGGCACCACCTGGAACGGCACTCCCTCGGCGGCCAGGGTGTCGATCTCCTCTCCACCGCGGCCAAAGATGAACGGGTCACCGCCCTTCAATCGCACCACCCGCTTGCCCTGTTTTGCCAGTTTCGCCAGCAGCTTGTTGATCTCCTCCTGGCGCATGGCGTGTCTGTCCCGCTCCTTGCCGACATAGATCCGTTCTGCGTCCTGCCGGGTCATCTCCAGGATCGGTTGCGCCACCAGCCGGTCAAACACCACCACATCCGCCTGCTGCATCAGGCGCAGGGCGCGGAAGGTGAGCAGGTCAGGGTCACCTGGGCCAGCCCCGACCAGATAGACTTCACCCATCTCGTCGCTAGGTCGGGCCTTTTCGAGTGCCTGCTCTAACAGATGTTCGGCCTCGTCGGTATGTCCGGAGAAGACCCGTTCCGCGACGCCGCCCTGCAATGCTCGCTCCCAGAAGATGCGGCGGTCGCTAGGCTTGTGGAAGGTCGTTTTGACCTGATCGCGAAACTGGCTGCAGAAGGCAGCCAGGCGACCGTAGCCGGCTGGGATCAGTGATTCAAGCCGGGAGCGAATCAGGCGTGCCAGTACCGGCGAGGCGCCGCCGGTGGAGATCGCTGCGACTACTGGCGAGCGGTCGATCACCGAGGGCATGATAAAGCGGCACAGCTCGGGCTGGTCGACCACATTGACTGGGATGTGCTGTGCCTCAGCCAACTCGGCGATCTGGCGATTGACGTCGGGGTCATCCGTGGCGGCGATTACCAGGCGGCAGTCATCGATATCCGCCAGCTCGAACTCTCGCGCACGGTGAGTGATGGTGCCGTCTGCGGCGAGAGATTCCAGGTTTGCGGTGAGTTGGGGGGAGACCACGGCTACCCTGGCACCGGATTTAAGCAGTGCAGAAACCTTGCGTTCAGCGACCTGGCCGCCACCAGCGATCAGGCAGGGTTGTTCGCGGATATCGATAAAAATTGGGAAAAAGTCCATAAATACAACCGATTGTTTTGTTGGTCAGGAAGATGACAGATGGCGTTCGTTCGGCCTGGTTGTGCGGTGCAAGGTTGCAGCGTGCAGTAGCCCGTGTCGCTGGGGGGTTGAAATATGCAGAAACATTAATATACTAATGCGCTCGGTTATTCAATAGGATTTTTATTGTGATAGTTCAGGAAATCGATGCTTCCGATCTGCAGACCCGTCTTTCCAATGGTGAAGAACTCCAGCTGCTTGATATTCGCAGTGCTGGTGAGGTAGCGCAAGGCATGTTGCCGAACTCAGAGCATATGGCAATGCATCTGATCCCAATAAAGATCAATGACATTCCCAAGGATAAGGATGTTGTTCTCTACTGTCACAGCGGCGCTCGCTCCCATCATGCCTGCGCCTATCTTGCCCAGCAGGGCTTTACCAACGTCATTAACCTGCGCGGCGGCATCCTGGGATGGGCCCGTTCAGGTTATGAGATCGCTGCCCGTATGGCGGGCTGATCGAGGCGGATATCGCCATCTGGCGGGAGGTTGAGCGGAGTCGGGAGACGCTTTTTTTCTTGCGTTTCATTAGCGCTTCGCATATAAACTAGCTCCCGTTATTTCATACATTTCGAATAGAATCATATTCTGGAGGTCCTACCATGGCTGACTTCGATCAAGAACTGGATGCAAGCGGACTGAACTGCCCTCTGCCGATCCTGCGTGCAAAAAAGGCCCTGGCCGGTATGGAAGCCGGTAAAGTGCTGCACATCATCGCTACCGACCCGGGTTCTGTGAAGGACTTCGAGGCCTTCTCCAACCAGACTGGTAATGAGCTGGTGGAATCCAAGGAAGTCGGCGGCAAGTTCGAGTTCCTGATCAAGAAGTCCTGACCTCTCGATCACCATCCAGATACTCCATAACGAGGAGAGACATCGATGGACGAAAAGAAGTTAGCCATCATTGCGACCAAGGGTTCCTTGGACTGGGCCTACCCGCCCTTTATCCTGGCCTCGACCGCATCCGCCCTCGGTTACGATACTGAGATCTTCTTTACCTTCTACGGTCTACAGCTCCTGAAGAAGGATCTGCAGCTGGAAGTCACCCCGCTCGGCAATCCCGGTATGCCGATGCCGATGGGTATGGACAAGTGGTTCCCGGTACTGGGTCTGACACTGCCCGGTATGCAGGGCATGATGACCAGCATGATGAAAAAGAAGATGGCAGACAAGGGTGTTGCCAGCCTGGAAGAGCTGCGTGAGCTCTGCCAAGAGGCCGAGGTGAGGCTGATCGCCTGCCAGATGACTGTTGATCTGTTCGAGCTTGATACCGCTGATTTTATCGATGGTGTCGAGTACGCTGGCGCGGCGCGATTCTTTGAGTTTGCCGGCGAAAGCGATGTCTGCCTCTACATCTGATCCGTTGTTTTGAGCAGCCCAAGCGCCGCCCCCACAAGGGGCGGCGCTTTTTTTATGGGCGAAAAAACCCGGGCTGCTGCCCTGGCCGTGGTCTGAAGATGATCTACATGAAGACGCGGTTGATGCTGATGCCAAACAGGTGCACATCGGAATCGTAGGTGCCGTTAACCACGCTGGTGCCGTTCAATTCGGTTCCGGTTGGGGCGGGTTGGTTGAGAGTGCGCTCGTCGAATTTCACATACATATAACCAACATCGAGCAACCAATCGTTGTCAAAACTGTGTCCCACACCAATACTGAACAGGTGGCGGTCCGCATCGGGTACCCGTACGCTAAAACGCTCATCGCCCTGTGGGGTCTCGTCGAAGGTATAGCCGGCACGCAGCTGGGTTGCCTGAGTAAGATCATAGGTACCGCCGATGCGATAGGCGTTGACGTCTTTCCACTTGTTCTCGCTGGTCATCAGGGTGGTGCTATAGGTGCTGTCCTTGACGATGATGGAGTCGAAAGAACTCCAGCCGGTACGCGTAAAATCGAATTCCAGCGCCAGCTTTTTGGTGGTCTGGTGGCGGATGCCTAGCTGCAGTCTTGATGGTACCTCCAGACTGGTATTGGCGTCCGAGTTGCCGGTCGGGGACTGGATTTGACCCTCGACCGGGATATCGGAGGAGGTGTGGTAACTGCCGCCAAAACTCCAGTCGCCGGCGACATAGAGTCCACTCAAGTGGAAACCGACGCCCCTGCCGTCGCCCTCTAGCGTGACATCGGGGAAGCTGGCGCCGTCGTTCACCTTGCTGTTGAAGATCACCTTCTTCAGCCAGTAGAGGTCAACGCCTGCGGCGAGACTGGCATTGTCGTTGAGTTTGTAGGCGAGGGCCGGGCTGAAATCGACGATTTCAAGCTTGGAACGGGTCGGCATCGAGGTTCCAGGAGCATAACCGCCTGGGTTTTGTGCAGACTGGATGAAGGTCGAGCTAGACCAATCGGTCTCCAGCCCGAACGGGGCGTTGACGGCCAGGCCGATGCTCCAGTTTTCTGTCAGGGTATGGTGTGCACTGATCGAGGGCACTGCCACCAGGCCATTGCCATCACTGTCGAAGGTCCCGTTGCCGGTGGTGACACTGAGGCCGGGTTTGATCAGTAGGGCACCGAAGCTGACAGAGCTGCCTTCATGAAAGGCCATGGCGGACGGGTTGTAGGGCAGGGCACCCAACTCCTTGTGATTGGCGACCATCGCGTTGGATGTGGCAAGACCGGCTACGCTGAGCTCGGGAACCGCAAATCCTGATGCCGCTACTTGTTGTGCTGAGAAGGCTGCTGTCACTCCGCAGGTAATTGACAGTACCTTGATTTTAAAAGATTTATTCTTGCTCATGGGTCTCTCCGCCCTTGCTCTGATGGTAGTCCTCCTGCCTGCAGATTCTGCAGGACCCGCATGAGGCTAAGAGATTCCAGAGAAAAATTCCATAGGTGGAAGAAAAAACCTTATATTCAAGTTGAATATTGCAGGAGGCGTAGGTGCCGATGTAGGAGCGGCGTGTAGCCATGAATGATCCTGAGGATTCCCTCATCATCTCCTTTGCTCATGAGTCGTTTGTCTGCTTTGGCGTACATCTGACTGACCTTGTTTTGCCTGGTCCAGCCAAGCACCTCTAAAAAAGGTGGGCCACCTTCTTTTCCTATCAAGGTTAAAGATTCATATTCTTTGTGCCGAGACACATGGAAGTGCTGAATGAATTATGGATGATAGCCTTGTGGCCAAAATTCCACAGCTGCTTCGTTTGTGCCCCAAAGGTATTTTTTGTGGGCATAAGCTTGGCGATAGATCAGCCATTACACCCCTGTGCGGTGTAATGGTGACAGGATGTTGTTGAGCAACCCTGCGATTTCCACCTTGCATCGAAAAAGCTGGCCTCACAATCCCGCTCGCCCAGATTCATGCAGAGGCTCCTTAGTGATTATTGGTATGAAAGTATTCGATAGCTCGGTTCGGGAAAACGCGTATGAACAGAAAATCCAGAACTGCCACCCACTCATCCATACCGACGGATGATTTGCTCGAAAAAATCCTTTGTGAGGGCGTCGCTGATATCCTGACATCTGTCGGTGAGGGTATTGTGATACTGGATCGGTCAGGCGTGGTGAATTATTGCAATCCCGCCGCTCTTGAGCTTCTTGATTACTCACAAGAGGAAGTGTTGGGCTTGGTGTTTCACGACGTCGTACATAATAAGGGCGGGGAGGATTCAGCGCACGACATAGCAGACTGTCCCATCCTCTCCACAACCCATCGTGCTGAGGAGTACCAATCCGAAAGTGAGGTGTTTCTGGCGAAGGGAAACAACGCGATACCCGTACGGATCACCGCCAGAGCAGTCGTTCATGGGGGGGTGATGGTCGGCAGCGTGATCTCTTTCCATGATATCTCTGTCCGTAAAGAGGTTGAACGCAAGTTGCGGGACAGTGAGGAGCGCTTCGAACTTGCTGTCCAGGCTGCCAATGAGGGCATCTGGGACTGGAACATCCGCACCGGTAAGGTTTACATATCTCCACGCTGGAAGATGATGCTTGGCTTTGAGGCTCACGAACTGGAAAACAGTCTCGAGACCTGGACATCCAGGGTTCATCCGGAGGATCTCTCCCAGGCGATGATGGATCTAGAGGACTACCTGGACGGTAAGCGGCCTGAGTATGAAGAAACTATCCGGGTTATGCACCACGACGGGAGCTACCGTTGGCATCGCAACCGCTGGATCGCCATTCGTGACGAAAGTGGCATGGCTGTGCGCATTGTTGGCACCTGTAGTGATGTCACCGAAGACGTGTGTCTGCGTGAGAAACTGGAACATGCCCTTGAGAGAGCCGAAGCCGCCAACCTGGCGAAAAGCGAATTTCTTGCCAATATGAGCCACGAAATCCGCACGCCCCTGACCGCCATCATCGGCTTTGCCGAGTCGACACTTGAGAGTGGGCAGAGCATGGAAGAGCGGATAGAGTCGATTGGCGCCATCATTGCCAACGGCCAGCATCTGCGGGTGCTGATCGACGATATCCTGGACCTCTCGAAGATTGAGGCTGACCGTCTTGAGATTGAAGAGATCGAGATCAATCTTATTGGCCAGCTGACAAAATTTTTCAGCAGCATTAAGGCCCAGGTGGAACAAAGAAATCTGGGCTTCGGTATCCACTACGTACCACCTTTGCCCTCCACGATTCTCACCGATCCCACCCGGCTGCGACAGATTCTCTACAATCTCTGTAACAATGCGATGAAGTTCACCGAGCATGGCGATCTACGTGTGATCATCAGTTGCGATGTCCCTTCTAGAAAACTGCTAGTGACCGTTTTCGACTCGGGCATCGGTATGACTCAGGAACAGGTCGAACGTATCTTCGAGCCTTTTGTACAGGCTGATTCCACGGTGACTCGGCGCTTCGGCGGAACGGGCCTGGGACTCAATATCTCGCGCCGCTTGGCGCATCGTCTTGGCGGTGACATTCAGGTGCTTAGCCTCCCTGGTACCGGCAGTGTGTTTGTACTGACGATCGATACTGGCCACATTGATGAAGACAAGTTGCTCTATGAATTCAGAGACCTTCCCCAGGAAGATGAGAGAACAGGTAGTAGTCGGCGGCCGCCTAGCGTCCAGGGCAAAATCTTGTTGGCTGAGGATAACCTTTACAATCAGCGTCTCATCTCACTTTATGTCCGTAAGACAGGGGCCGAACTCGCGATTGCCGAGAATGGCGAACAGGCAGTTGAGATGGCGTTAAGGGAGACCTTCGATCTAATTCTTATGGATCTTCAGATGCCTATCATGGGAGGGCTGGATGCTACTCGCATGTTGCGTCAGACGCTCTATCCTGGACCTATCGTTGCGCTAACCGCACATTCCATGATTGGCGACCGTAGTAATGCACTGGAAGCTGGCTGTACGGACTTCCTTAGCAAGCCCGTTGATTGGCCGGCATTGTATGAAGTGATAGGTAAATATCTTCCGGAAGATGACGGCAATCCATCATTTGCACTGCCTGGCAGCCTACCCGACATGGGCGACACAGAATTTACCGAGCTGGTGGAGAAGTTTATAACAGAGCTTCCCGGCAATATTGAACAGTTGATTGCACACAGTGGCAAGGGTGAATGGGACGAGGTCCGGGCGCTGGCCCACCAGCTGAAGGGTGTTGCTGGTGGGTTCGGTTTTCCGGGTATTACCCAGCTTGCCGGTGATATTGAATTCCAAACCACGAGACAGTCTACCCAGGAGGCTGTTTATCTGATTCAGAATCTGCAAGAACTGGTCATGGATCTTATTAACAAGCACTTGCACAATCGAGAGAATGATGAATCTTAAACGTTTGCATGATGCACTGTTGAGTTTTGGAAAACCCCTCTCACAGCCAATATATTGTAATAAAGGTCAATTGCTCGCTAATACGGGCATGGTGATAGACGACGAGGAGCTTTATCGTGAACTGCTCGACTTCGGCTATGTCGTAGCCGAAGTCGAGGAGAAAGATGACACTCAGGCCGAACAGAGTGTGACCTCCGCTATGGACTACGGGGTACTTATCGCCGATGACACGCCATTGATGCTCGACACGCTGGAGAATCATCTGAAGGCGATCGGTTTCATACGCATCCTACGGGCCAACGATGGTGAGATCGCAATGGCGAAGGTTGGACGCTATCGTCCGGAAGTGGTGTTTCTCGATATCGATATGCCGAGAAGAAATGGCTTGGAGGCTCTGGAAATCCTTAGAGAGGAGTTTCCGGATCTATTTATCTGTATGCTTAGCGCTCATAGCTCGTTGGACAATGTACGCACCGCCCTGAGTAAAGGTGCCTCCGGATTCCTTGTTAAACCCTATCAGCGGACGCGGTTGGAGCACATCCTTAATCAATTTTTGTCTACCCAAAATACGGCACTCGAGACAGACTGAACCCCATAATCCGCTAGTCTCCTAGGCGTGGGTCAGACCGGATCGGCCGTTGATGCTCGAAAAGCGTCCAGTGCGGCATCCTGAAACGTCGCTCAGGGATCTCCTTTTTCAAGCCTTTGATAGTCTCGATAGAAGTGCGGAGCGAAAGCAGGTGCCATCAGTGGTGGCGCCTGCGCAAGATTCTATCGCAGATCTGTACCCACATATGTTGAGACTGTATCTCGCAATGTTGGATTTGCAGGGGAGATGAAATGGGGCTGCAGTTAGCCGCAGCAGGATGCTGGGGAGAGGGTAGGTTGGATGTGAATTAGCATTCACTCATAGACTCAATTTGTGATATAAGGTGATTTTATCTATACCCATAAAAGCATTTTTGCGGGATTTGTATGGCTGATCGCAGACTTCAGGTTTTTCACACAGTTGCGCGTTTGCTGAGCTTCACCAAGGCAGCCGAAACACTCCACATGACCCAGCCGGCGGTCACCTTCCAGGTGCGTCAGCTCGAGGAACATTTCAACACCCGTCTGTTTGATCGTACCCACAACCGGATCAGCCTCACCGAGGCGGGTGAGCGGGTGTTTGAATATGCCGATCGTATCTTCGATCTCTATGCCGATATGGAAAACTCGGTGCGCGAGATGACAGGCGAGATTCGTGGCGCGCTGACCATCGGTGCTAGCACCACCATTGCAGAGTATATGTTGCCGGCGCTGCTCGGTAATTTTGGGCATCGCTACCCGGAAGTGACGATTCACCTGCGGGTATCCAACTCCGACGGGATCGTCTCGATGGTGGAGAACAACTCCATCGACCTGGGGGTGGTGGAGGCGCCGGTCGGTAACAAAAATCTGGTGGTCGAGGTCTGTCGTAAGGATCAGCTGGTGGCGATCGTGCCGCCGAGCCATGTGCTGGCCGAGCGCGACTCGGTTGGTTTCAAGGAGTTGATCGAGTATCCGTTCATCTGTCGAGAAGAGGGTTCGGGCACTCGCGAGGTGATCAACGAATATATGTGCCACCAGCTGGGTAACTGTAACAATGGCCTGACTATCGCCATGGAACTGGGCAGCCCGGAATCGGTGAAAGGTGCGGTCGAGGCCGGTATGGGGGTCTCGGTGGTGTCGCGTGCCTCGATTCAAAAGGAGCTGAAGCTGGATACGCTGCGTGCGATCCCGCTTGATCCGCCGCTGGAGCGCCCCTTCTCTTTTGTGCACCAGAAACAGAAGTTTCGTCTGCGGGTGATGGAAGAGTTGCTCGATTTTGCCCGCGCTTACTGTGAACAGCACCAGAGCGAACTTGCATGATGATGCCCTCTCCTGCAGCGGGCAGGCCGCAAAATGCACAACAGCGGCATCTGCTCAAGTTGTTCAACGAACTGGATGAGGCGGGCCGCCGCAGTCTGCTCGACTATGCTGAGTTTCTGCAGACGCGTACGAGTCAAGAGACGATGGCAGAGTCCGAGCCTGAGCCACTGCTCGAACCCAAGCTGATCCCCCGGCCTGAGAATGAGTCGGTGGTGAAAGCGATCAAGCGCCTCTCCGCCAGTTTTTCGATGTTGCCACGGGAGGCGCTGTTCAATGAGACATCCTCGCTGATGATGGCGCATGTCATGCAGGGGCGCTCCGCGCCGGATGTGATTGATGAACTGGAAGCGCTGTTTGAAGCGCACTATCAGAAGTATCGCCAAGGCGGCTAGTATTCGTCGTTTTGGCTGGGAGATCTGGTATGCAGGCCATTACCAACTGGTTCAAACGCTACTTTTCCGACCCGCAGGTTGTCTTTCTGACGCTGCTGCTGCTGTTGGTGTTTGGTGTGGTGCTCACCATGGGCGACATGCTGGCGCCAGTGCTGGCAAGTCTGGTGATCGCCTATCTGCTGGAAGGCGTGGTGAGTCAGTTCGAACGGCGCGCCTGGCCGCGGTTTCCAGCTGTGATCCTGGTGTTTATCTGCTTTCTGCTGTTTGTGGCGCTGATTCTGCTCGGCCTGATGCCATTGCTGTCGCGTCAGGTGACCGAGCTGATCCAGCAGTTTCCGGCGATGCTCTCTTCGGGACAGCAGGTTCTGCTGCAGTTGCCGGAGCGCTATCCTGAGATCCTCTCCGAGGCGCAGATCAAGCAGATCATCAGCGGCATCCATGCGGAGATCGGCGCCTTCGGGCAACAGGTGCTCTCCTGGTCGTTGGCCTCGGTGGTGAGTCTCATCACCCTGGCGGTCTATCTGATCCTGATGCCGCTGCTGGTGTTTTTCTTTCTCAAAGACAAGTCATTGATTCTGGGCTGGATCAACCAGTTTTTCCCGAAGCATCGTCGCTTTGCTGATACTGTCTGGTCGGATGTGGATCGGCAGATCGGTAACTATGTGCGCGGCAAATTCTGGGAGATCATCATCGTCTGGGCGGCGAGCTTCGTGGTGTTTTCCCTGATGGGGCTCAACTATGCGCTGCTGCTGGCGGTGATGGTGGGGTTGTCGGTGATCATCCCCTACATCGGGGCGGCAGTAGTCACCTTCCCGGTGCTCTTCGTGGCCTGGTTTCAGTGGGGTTGGTCGGCCGATTTTGCCTGGCTCACCACTGCCTACTTCATCATTCAGGCGCTCGACGGCAACGTGCTGGTGCCGCTGCTCTTCTCTGAGGTGGTCAACCTCCATCCGGTGGCGATTATCGTGGCGATCCTGGTGTTCGGCGGCTTTTGGGGCTTCTGGGGGGTGTTTTTCGCGATACCGCTGGCGACCCTGGTGCAGGCGGTGCTGGTGGCCTGGCCGCGTCAGCCGGCGGGTTAGGGTTGGCCGCAGGACAGCGCCACTGCTCTGCGGCCTTAGATGCGATCAACTATTTGTTGGTATTCATGCCGATCAGCGGATAGATCGGGCACCAGTTGATCAGCGCGGTGAACAGAGGCACGATGCCGATGGCGCCCCACCAGTTGATCGGGTCACTCAGGACAAAGCCCCATACCAGCAGTGCGATGCCCACGATAAGGCGCAGAATGCGGTCGATACCGCCAACGTTTTTGGTCATGGTTTGATCTCCGGGTTTGCGTTGCGTCGGACAGTGAGGGGATGCATCGATCGAAACGAATCCACTGCACCTCCAATGTGCTGCCCATCATAAACACAGAGGTGGGCAAACTATGTGACTTAGTCACATTGATAAGGTCACTGTTCTTGTGCCTTTTCTTCCAGGGCTTTCAAATCGCTGAGATCGATGTGACCACGGCTGGCGTGGATCATGCCGCGACTCTCGAACTCTTTGAGGATGCGGCTGACCACTTCGCGGGAGGTGCCGAGATCAGAGGCGATCTCCTGGTGTGTCAGGTGGATCTGTCGGCTGTTGCCGGAGGTGGCGCGCTTTAGCAGCAGCGAGGCGATGCGTCGGTCGACCCGCTGGAAGGCGATGGCTTCGATGATGCTGATGACATCCCCAAGCCGCTCAGAGACCAGGCCAAATAGGTAGGCGCGCCAAGGTGGATAACGCTCCATCCACTGCTGGATCTCGGCGGCGGGGATGACCACGGCCTCCAGCGCCTCCTCGCAGACGGCAAACGCTGGGAAGGGACGCTGGCTGATGATACAGGAGGCGGTGAGAATACAGCTCTCCCCCGGGCCGACCCGGTAGAGGGTGATCTCGCGGCCATTCTCACCGAGCTTGAAGACCCGGGCGGTGCCGCTCAGCACCAGTGCCAAATGCGAGCACTGCATACCCTCCTGACAGATCGGTTGTTGTGGGTCCAGCCGCACCAGATTGCTGTGGGCCAGGAAGTGGCGCATCAGCTCATCCTCAGGCTCAGGCAGAAACGGGAAGCGCTGACGGATCTGCGCAATGGTTTGTGGGTCTGAGATCATCCCGTCTGGCTCCCCTGCTTAGGCAGAGAAGAAATCGGACTGCACCAGATCAGCATGTTGCTCCCAGGTTTTCGGGATGCGTGAGGGGTTGTCGATGCGGGGTAGGATAATCTTGATCTGACGTTTCTGAAGCTGACCGGTGATCGCGTCAATCTTGTCCTGCTTCGCTTTGACCAGTCGTTTCGAGAGGCGCACGCAGTTGGGTTTGAGAAAGCCCAGTACCTTGAAGGCGGTATCGTTGCCGATAAAGCGTGACAGGATCACATTGATGCCCATCTCCTGCAGGCTGCGGATGTAGCTTTTTGCCTGTTTCAGATTGGCGGCCAGATCGGCCAGGTCGAACTCGATAAAGATGCCAGTACCCACCAGCTGTCTGAGGCGCAGCTGCTCACGAATCCAGCTGAGGTTCGACGTATCCTGGACCGACTCCATCGACTGATGGATGATCAGCGCTGTCGGTCGCCCTTGCTGGCGGCGCTGGTCGAGTACCGACAGGGCGTGTTCCAGCAACCAGCGGTCGATTTTTTTGAACAGACCGGTGCGCTGGGCAACCAGATTGATGCGGGCGGTGGGGATCGATTCGCCGTGGCTGCCCATCAGTCGGGGGATCAGCTCATGGAACTCCAGGTTGCCCCCCTGGGTATCGCTGTAGGGGAGGAAGAGCAGCTGGATCGAGTTCTCCTCCAGCGAGTGGCTGATGTGTGAAAACAGCGCCTCATCGGAAGAGTCTTCATCCAGCGGCTCCTCTTTAACCGAAAACTGCACTACTTGGTTGATGCCGGTGGCGCGGGCAGAGGAGGCCGCGTTGGCGCTGCGCGAGAGCATCTCGCTGGCGGTGAAGAGCGAATCATCTAACTGGCAGAGGCCGACATTGGGGATGATTCGGTGCTCGCGGCCGCCAATGACAAAGCGGTGTGATGCGATCTGTTTTCGGATCTGCTCGGCGAGCGCATTCAGGTTGTTGATGTGGGGGCGCTGGGCCAGTACCACGATGGTCCGTTCGTCATAGCGGGCGGCGATATCCTGGGGTTCGATGCTGCCAGAAACCATGCTGCCGATCTGCCGCAGTAGGTCATCCGCATCCTGGCCGTTGGCGCTGCCGCCGCCTCTTCTGCGGATATCGAGCTCCAGGTAGATCACGCCGAGTCCGGCTGATGAGGGGTCGGACTTGAGCAGCAGGCTGTCGAGATGCTCATAGAAGTGCCGGCGGGTCGACAACCCGGTCAGCGGGTCGCGCGAATTGACCGGTTTCTGGGTCTGCTGCAGCATCCGTGAGCGCTGGATGCGATTGATGACGGTGGTGATCAGAAAGCGCGGCCGGATCGGTTTGGCGATGAAGTCGTCGCCGCCGACGCTGAGGGCGTCCAATTGCTTTTCGGTATTCTGCTCACCCGAGAGAAACACGATCGGGGTACCGATAAACTGCGGCTGTTCGCGGATGATGCTGGTCAGCTCGATGCCGTCGGCATCGGGCATGTAGAGGTCCATCAGGATCAGGTCGGGGCGGTATTGGTCGAGGGCCTCGAGGATCTTGAGTGGTTCGGTGACGATCAACGAGTCGATGCCCGATTTGCGTAACACTGCACTGGCGAAATCGGCCTGTGCTGGATCGTCTTCGACGATCAGCACCCGGTAGCTGGGGCCCTCGTCTGGTTCGGTCATGGTGTGGATTCTGTCCGCCAGCTCGGAGATGTCGTAGGGCGGTACAAAATAGCCCTCGGCACCGGCGCGCATCGCCTGCAGGCGCAGCTCCAGCTCCTTGGCGCGGGACAGAAACAGCAGCTTGGGCACCGGCTTCTGCTGCTTCTTCAGCTGCTCGAAGGCATCGGTGATGCTCTTCAGTGCCGGCAGATGCACGGTATCGATGAGCAGCAGCTGCGGCACCCGTTTTTCCATCTCGGCAAGCAGGTCATCGGCCCGGCTGTAGGTCAGCACGATGCACTTTTTTGCCTCCAGCGCGGCCACCAGTCCGGGGGCGATCTCCTCGGTGTGACGCAGATAGTAGATGGCCTCATCGGTGGGCTGACTTGGAATGGCGAGGTTGAAGTGGCGTGCGCAGACGGTGCTGAGCGCCTGCTGCAGGCGGGCCATCTGTTGATCCAGCTCCGCCAGCTCTGTTTCGTTGGGACGTAGGCCGGAGTCGACAAACTGACCCAGTTCGGTCTCCAGGGAGAAGACCTCCTGGCTGATTTCGAGCAGACCGAAGCGACCTGAGGCACCGGTCAGGTCCTGGATCTGGTGGTAGAGGCGAGCGCAGAGAATCGGATCCCAGTGCGCGTCGAGCGCTTGCCAGGATTTATCAATCGCCGCAAGCCGTTCCGGAAGATGGCCCAGAAATATCTGCTTGAGCTCTTCGGTTTTGCTTGTCTGGGGCTGTCTGCTGTCCTGCATATCTTATAAGGTGACGGGCGTTGGTTTTAGCCTGCTGCTAGAGACGTGATAAAACAATGCAGTTTCACTCAAATCGGTGAGACAAGTCCAGCCAGCTTCTAACTCTGATGAAAAGAAGAATTAATCGACTTTTTGGGAAAAATGGAGCCATTCCAGGTAGCTAGGGTAGTAATTTAAAGAATATGCTACTTTTAGTCGGGAGCCCTATTTGTGGATGTGTTAACAGTTGCCGGCTTGTGCGAGTGACGGAAAGTTGTGCGGAAGTCCAATGGAATCTGAGAACCGGGAAGAGATAAACGTAAAGTCGGAGCAGGTGCGGTTGCTCTATGCCAGGGGCATGGTGCTGTTGCCGATCAACCTACTGGTGTTTGCCGCGCTCGCCTGGCTCAAGACTCCCTGGGAGACGGACTGGGGTATGGTCTGGAGCGTCGGCCTGGCGCTGCTTCTGCTGGGGATGTTTGGGCTGGTAGCGATGGGGCGTAGGATCCTTCCTGCACAGCTGGAGCGTTGGCGTTATCCGTTTATTGGTGGGCTGCTGCTGATCGGGCTGCTGTGGTCGGCAGCGTTGCTCCAACTGATGATAGAGCCGTTTACCTCGGCAGAGTTGTGGAGTTTTTCGCTGATCGGTGTGGTGGTGCTGTTTTCCGCCATGCTGGTGAGTATGGATGGGCTTGCCAGCGCCACCTTTCTGTTGGCAGTACTGCTACCGCTGTTTGCTGGCATGCTGCTGACTCCGCTGGCGCTGCCGGAAGGCGGCTGGATTGGTCTGATCGTCTACGTCTGTTCCCTGGTTGTGCTGGTGATCTGGTCTGTGCTGAACCAACAGCGCCTGCTGTTATTTGCGGCCAACCGCTCGCTGCTGCGCGAGCGTATGCTCCAGGCCGAGGGGCAGCTCTCTGAACTTACCAATCGCTTGAGCATGGAGAACGATCAGCGTCGAGACGTAGAGCGGGAACTGTCGCTGGCGAAGGAGGCGGCAGAGACGGCGAATATGGCGAAAACAGAGTTCCTCGCCACCATGAGCCATGAGATCCGCACGCCGTTGAATGGCATCCTGCCGATCCTGGAGATGTTGCGCGAGACTAAACTCAGCGCCGAGCAACGTCAGTTTGTGATGACCGCGCTCAACTCCACCCAACTGCTGCTGAGTATCATCAACGACATCCTCGATTTCTCAAAGGTGGAGGCCGGCAAGCTGGAGCTGGAATTCATCGAGCTGAATGTGCGTGAGTTGGTGGAACAGGTTACCTCGCTGATGACTAATGCCGCCGATCGGCGTGGCTTGAAACTCAAGCACAAGGTGGCGCCCGAGGTGCCGCGTTCCGCCCGTGGTGATCCGATCCGGCTACGCCAGATCCTTACTAACCTGGTGAGTAACGCGGTCAAGTTCACCGAGAAGGGGGGGATCTCAGTAGAGATCTCGTTGCGCCACGCCAGCCGCACCGAGGTAGAGCTGCTGTTTGCGGTACGCGACACCGGTATTGGTATGTCGGAGAAGCACGTCAACCGGCTGTTTCGCCCCTTCTCTCAGGCCGATGCCTCAACCACCCGAAAACATGGTGGCACCGGTCTGGGGCTGGCGATCTGCAAGCGTCTGACCGAACTGATGGGTGGGCGCATCGGCGTCAAGTCGGTTCGCGGTAAGGGCTCGCTATTCTGGTTCGTGGTACCGCTGCGAAAATCCCTTGAGGAGGTGCCTTCGGCGCGGCGGGATCTGCAAGGGGTGCGTGCGCTGATTCTGGGTGGCGATGCAGAGGAGACCGATCAGATTGCCCACCACATGCTCGACTGGGGCATGGTGGTGGAGCAGTCGGGCGATCACTACGATGCGCTCAACAAGCTGAAGGCCTCCGCCACCCTGGGTGAGAGCTGGATGTACGAGCTGGTGGTTATCGATGTGCGCGGGCTGGTGCCAAACGTGATTCAGCTGATTGAGGATATCCGCGCCCTGCCACATATGTCGGGTGTCGAGTTCCTGATTCTCAGTGGCGATGGTGCCGAGGTGAAAAAGCTGAAGAAGATGGGCGTCGATGTGCTGCTGGCGCCGTTCCGGCGGATCGAGATCGAGCGCCGCGTGAAGCGTATCTTCGATGTGCAAGAGGGTTACGGCGGTTCCCACTCGCTGCCGGATGACCTGATCCCGCGCATGCCGGATGAGACCTTTACCTGGGATGATAATCAGGCAGCCAAGAATATTCTCTCGAGGAACAAGGATGGAGAGAAGCAGACCGTCCAGCATACGCCGCTGGTCGGTCATGTGCTGGTGGTGGAGGACAACCCGGTCAACATGGCGGTGGTGAAGAAGATGCTGCAGAGAGCTGGCCTGACGCCGGTCACGGCGATGGACGGTGCAGAGGCACTGAAAATGGTCGGCGAAGAGAATTTTGACGTGGTATTGATGGATTGTCAGATGCCGCGCATGGATGGCTACGAATCCACCGAGGCGATCCGTAATCGCGAGGAGATGAACGGCCTGTCGCGCCTGCCGATCATTGCGATGACTGCCAACGCCATGGCCGGTGACCGGGAACGCTGTTTGGCGGCGGGCATGGACGACTATCTGGCGAAGCCGGTGAAACCGTCAGCACTGGAGAACATGCTGCGTCAGTGGTTGCCGATGCGAGAGGTGCTGGAGGAGGATGACGATTTCGATGGCCTCTCCTCTGGGGATTCGGAGCTGGAGTTCGATTCCCGGGAGCTGGGTCGAGAGGTACGGAACATGGTCTCGGAGGGGCAGAGTGTGATCGACCTGGGGGTGGTCGAAGAGCTGGTGGAGATCATGGATGCCGACTTCATAGCGGTGCTTAACAGCTATCTAGAGAATGCCCCAATCCTGATGCAGGGGATCGCCGATGCGGTGGCGGCAGAGGATCTGGAGGCCCTGGTGGGCCCCGCCCACTCACTCAAGTCGAGTAGTGCGAATGTGGGGGCGATAGAGCTCTCGACGCTGGCGAAGGAGCTCGAGTTTATGGGGCGCCAGGGGGAAGGTAGCGATCTGGACGAAAAGCACCGGCGCATCGAGGAGGTCTATTCTCTCTCGGAGAAAGAGTTACAGGCGATCGTCGAGCGCGGCTCGGTGATCTGAACCCTGTGCCTCTCAGAGGCTCTCCGAGGCAAAGTCGGCGAGGCGTGAGCGCTCTCCCCTGAGCAGGGTGATGTGGCCGCTGTGGGGCCAGTCTTTGAAACGGTCCACCACGTAGGTCAGACCGGAGGAGGTCTCGGTCAGGTAGGGGGTGTCGATCTGCGCCACGTTGCCGAGGCAGACGATCTTGGTGCCGGGGCCGGCGCGGGTGATCAGGGTCTTTATCTGCTTCGGTGTCAGATTCTGCGCCTCGTCGAGGATGATGTATTTGTTGAGAAAGGTGCGTCCGCGCATGAAGTTGAGCGAGTGGATGCGGATCCGTGAGCGCAGCAGATCCTCGGTGGCGGCGCGTCCCCAGTCGCCGCCCTCGGTCTGGGTTAGCACCTCCAGGTTATCCATCAGGGCTCCCATCCAAGGGGTCATCTTTTCCTCCTCGGTGCCCGGCAGAAAGCCGATATCCTCGCCCACCGGTACTGTGACCCGGGTCATGATGATCTCGCGGTAGAGATTCTGGTCGAGGGTCTGCGCCAGTCCGGCGGCCAGGGTCAGCAGGGTCTTGCCGGTGCCGGCAGTGCCCAGCAGGGAGACAAAGTCGATCTCTGGGTCGAGCAGCATGTTGAGGGCAAAGTTCTGCTCCCGGTTGCGCGCATTGATGCCCCACACCGAGTGTTTCTGGGCACGGTAGTCGTTGACCAGCTCGATGATCGCTTCCTCCCCCTCCTTGCGTCGCACAATCGCCTCGAAGCCGTGGTCGCAGTCGAGGAACAGACACTGGCTCGGGTACCAGGCCGCCACATCGGGGCCGGAGACGCGGTAGAAGGTGCGTCCCTCCTCTTGCCAAGCCTCCACCTCTTTTGTGTGGTGGTCCCAGAAGTCGTCGGGCAACTGTGCCTCGCCGCTGTAGAGCAGGCTGACATCATCCAGCACTTGGTCGTTAGAGTAATCCTCCGCCGGGACCCCCAGGGCAGCAGCCTTGATGCGCATGTTGATGTCTTTGGAGACCAGGATCACGGTGCAGTCGGGATGCTCCTCCTGCAGCGCCAGGGTGGTGATCAGGATGGTGTTATCGGCGCTGGTATCGGGCAGCGCCAGCGGGTGGTCGCTAAGCAGTTGGCGGGTCTGGAAGAAGAGTTTGCCAGTGACGCCAACGGTGGCATTGCCACTCAGCTCCAGGTTGTTCAGCGGTAGCCCACTGGTGATCTGCGCGTGGCTGGCATCGGTTAGCAGCTCGTCGAGAAAGCGGCTGGTCTGGCGCACATTGCGCGCCACTTCCGACATGCCGCGTTTGTTGCGGTCGAGCTCCTCCAGTACCGTCATCGGCAGAAAGATGTCGTGCTCCTGAAAGCGAAAGAGAGCGCTTGGATCGTGCATCAGCACGTTGGTGTCAAGCACAAAGATGCAGGGTTTTTGGCGGCTGGTTTTTATCATTGGGATGGCCTGCTAGGTTGTTGGCTCTCTCGGCTTAAGTTGCGGCGCGCATCGCCTTTATCGCTTCGAGCACCTCTTCCGCGTGCCCCTTGATCTTAACTTTGCGCCACTCTTGTCGTAGCACCCCCTGCTCGTCGATCAGGAAGGTGCTGCGCTCGATGCCTCTGACTTGTTTGCCGTACATATTCTTCAGCTTGATTACGTCGAACAGGTTGCAGAGTGCCTCCTCCTTGTCGGAGATCAGCTCGAATGGGAACTGCTGCTTCGCCTTGAAGTTTTCCTGCGCCTTGAGGCCGTCCCGGGAGGCGCCGAGGATTACCGTGGATTGGCGACGGAACTTGTTGATCAGGGCGCTGAAGTCGCGCCCCTCGGTGGTGCAGCCGGGGGTGCTCGCCTTGGGATAGAAGTAGAGTAGTAGCGGCTTGCCTCGATAGGCGGAGAGCCGGCTCTGCTGGTTGCCGGTGAGTAGCAGCTCAATGTCGGGGATAGGCTGGCCGATTTCCACGCTCATGATGATTGCTCTTAGGCTCCTTTGATCGGCTCTAGTACGCCGTCCAGGTTGAGACTGTCGCAGTAGTCCATGAAATCGTCACGCAGCGTGGCGATGTGCAGGTTGGCGGGGATGCCGACGCTCATGGTGACAGAGAACATCGGCGTGCCGGTGTGAGCGGCGGCGTAGCTGCTGGTGACCATGTCTTCGATATTGATCTGGCGTTCCGAGAAAAACTCCGCCAGCTGGTGCACGATGCCGGGGTGGTCCATGGCAACCACCTCCACCGCATAGGGCAGCTGATTGCTGGATGGGGCGCGTTCCTCGGTGCGCTTGGCGATGATGGTCAGGCCGAGGCGCTTTTCGATCTCTGGCAGAGCGCTCTCCAGCTTGGCCAGGGTGTTCCACTGGCCCTCCACCATCAACAGGATTGCGAACTCGCCGCCGAGCACTGTCATACGACTGTCGACGATGTTGCACTCACCCTCCAGAATGGTTTTAGACAACTCGTTGACGATGCCCGGCCGGTCCCGGCCGAGGGCGGAAATCACCAGAAAGCTACTGGGTGCAGGCATGGATTAACCCTTAACAGTGTATTGATGTAATGGAGCCTGCCGGCAATTGCTCCGACAGGGCTGCCGGCAGTCTATCACCCTACATCAGTCGTCGGGTATCTCCACCGAGCGCAGCTGTTCCGCGGCTAGCTCCGGGCTAACGGTGCTGACAAACAGTCCGGAGCCCAGCTCGAAGCCGGTCGGGATGCTGGTGCGCGGGCAGATTTCCAGGTGCCAGTGGTAGCTGTCGCTGCAACCGTCGAACTCCTCACCATGGGGTTGGGAGTGGAGGAAGAAGTTGTACTGCACGCCGCCCACCACCTTGTCGAGGCGTGCCATGGTGCGTTTCAGCACGCGCGCGAAGTCACTCAGATCCTCGCGGTTTGCCTTGAGGAAGTCGGATTGGTGTTTCAGCGGCAGGATGTGGATCTCCCACTCGAAGCGGCTGGCGAAAGGCTTGATCGCGACGAAGTGCTCACCGCGCTCGATCACATACTGGCCGACGTTGACCTTGCGCCGGATCTGGCCTGAGTCGCGGTCGTAGATGGTGGCCTCGTAGGTCAGTGCCTCGTCGATCAGCGAGCAGAAGACGCACTGGCCGTACTTCTTGAAATATTCGCGGCTGTGGTACACCTCATTCTGCACGTTCTCCGGGACCACCGGGGTGGCGATGATCTGGCTGTGGGTGTGCGGGATGCTGGCCCCCGCCGCTGGACCGAAGTTTTTGAACACCAGCACATACTTGAGCCGGCTATCAGAATTGTATAGCTCGGCCATGCGCTCTTGGTAGGTGTAGAAGAGGTTGGTGAGGTGTTCACGAGTCATCTCGTGCAATGCGATGCCGTGGTTGGGATTGTCGATCACCACCTCATGGCGGCCATAGCCGTCGATCACCTGCTGTAGGCCAAACGCGATATTGCTCTGCGGCTTGTCGTCGCCCAGTACCGGATAGAGGTTGGGCACGATGCGCATCTGCCACTCCTTCTCATCCGGGTAGGCTTTGATCGCTGGTGGGGTCTTCTCCTCGTTGCCGCGGCAGAAGGGGCAGGTCTCGACGTGCGCGCGGTTCTCGCGCTGCACCATCTCCTCCGCTTTTTTGGGCCGCATGCCGCGGGCGGTTGCTACCAGCACCGACTCGGTCGGTACGATGGGGTTGATTCTGATCTCTCTGATAAACTGATTCTCTTCGGACATTCTCGGGTCTCCACTGCATACCCAGGCTGAGCTGAATTTTAATGAATCCGGCCCCGATCCAGTGGGGCTTGAAGCGCTTGCTTGAACTATCTAACGGAAATCCGTGACAGGAACAAGTGTTATTCGGATGACTTGTCAGGCTCGCAAACAGCGCGCTACCATAGCGCGGTTTAATCCGCTGAAAAAGGTTGGGGAAGATGTTCCGTGGCAGCATGGTGGCGTTGATCACGCCCATGAACGAAGACGGCTCAGTGAACGAAGAGTCGCTGCAGCATCTGATCGAATTCCATATTGAGCAGGGCACCGATGCGATCGTCGCGGTGGGCACCACCGGCGAGTCGGCTACTCTCGACGAATCGGAGCACTGCGCGCTGATCCGTCAGGTGGTCGAGCAGGTCGCTGGTCGAATCCCGGTTATCGCCGGTACCGGCGCCAACTCCACTCGCGAGGCGATCAGTCTGACCCGCTGCGCGAAACAGGCGGGTGCCGATGCCTGCCTGCTGGTCACCCCCTACTACAATAAGCCGACCCAGGAGGGTCTCTACCTGCACCACAAGGCCGTGGCAGAGGCGGTGGAGATCCCGCAGATCCTCTATAATGTGCCCGGTCGCACCGCCTGCGACATGCTGCCCGAGACCATCGCACGCTTGGCTGAGCTGCCCAACATCGTCGGGGTAAAAGAGGCGACCGGGGATCTCGGTCGGTTGAGCCGTATCCGCGAGCTGTGTGGGGAAGGTTTCGATGTTTACAGTGGCGACGATGCTACCGGCTGCGAGTTTATGCTGCAGGGTGGCAACGGGGTTATCTCGGTCACCACCAATGTGGCACCGCGGCAGATGAGCCAGATGTGTAAGGCGGCGTTGGCCGGAGATCGCGACGCCGCTGAGCAGCTCGACCGCCAGTTGGCGGGGCTGCACCAGGCGCTGTTTGTCGAGTCCAACCCGATCCCGGTCAAATGGGCCATGCACCACCTGGGCCTTGCGCCCGAAGGTATACGGCTGCCTCTCACCTGGTTGTCGGAGGGACAGCAGCCCGCTCTGCTCGCCGCGATGCAACAGGCGGGCGTCTGCTGAGTCCGGCAGAAGAACCTGTCGCCGCCCTTGAAGCGGCGCAGCACTTAATAATTAACCTGATCAAACGCTATGTCTCTCATCTTCTCCCGGCTCTCTGTTCTCCTGCTTCCTCTCGTGCTGCTGTCCGGCTGTAGTTCTGTCGGTGAGGTAGTCACGGACAAGAAGACCGAATACCGCAACCAGCGCCAGATGACCGAGGATCTGGAGATCCCGCCAGATCTGAGTCGCTCGGGGATCAACGACGCCATGACCATCCCCGGTGTCAGCACCTCCTATTCGGAGTTTGCCGAACGTCGGGAGGGAAGCTCGCTCAACAGTGTGAAACTGGCCGGTAATCAGGTGTTGCCTGGCGTGGAAGGGATCAAGGTGATGCGCGATGGCGACCAGCACTGGCTGCTGATCGACTCCCCAGCGGATGA
>NZ_AFOC01000027.1:0-37707 GCF_000224455.1 endosymbiont of Riftia pachyptila (vent Ph05) | reverse complement strand
TCTGTTGTTGGGCGTTGTTGGTGCCTTTCTCGGTGGTCTTATGTTCCAGTTTCTGGGATTGTCGAGTGACGGTTTCATCGGCTCGTTGATTACCGCCATGGTGGGGGCGATTGTGATATTGGTAGTCGCTGGCAGGTTGAAACGGGGGTGATGATGGCGGACCAGGGCGGCCCAATCGGCAGAGNGGATGTGTTGCGCATCGCCTGCCTGGAGGATGACCCGATGCAGTCCACACTGTTGCAGGAGTGGCTGCAAGGGGCGGGCTATGTCTGCCGTGCCTTTGCTGCTGCCGATGCCTTTATCCGGGAGTTGCGTCAGGAGTCCTATGACCTGCTGATCATGGATTGGGAGCTGCCACAGAGCAGTGGCCTTGAAGTGCTCGGTTGGGTGCGGAATGAACTCGATTGGAATATCCCGGTGCTGTTTCTGACCCACCGTGACAGCGAGCAGGATATTGTCGAGGCGCTGGAGCTGGGGGCGGATGACTTCCTGAGCAAGCCGATCTCGCAGCCCATCGCTCTGGCCAGGGTTAGGGCACTGGCACGGCGCAATGCCCGCATCAGTGGTCGGCGCGGGGTGCTCGAACTGGGTCACTTCAGGCTTGAGAGGGAGAGCAAGACGCTGCTCTACCAGGGCGAGGATAGGGGCCTCACCGAGAAGGAGTTCCAGCTCGCCTGGATCCTCTTCTGCAACGTCGGCCGGCTGCTCTCCCGCGACCACCTGCTGGAGACGGTCTGGGGGGTGGGCCCGGGGCTGATGACCCGTACCGTCGACACCCACATGAGCCGTCTGCGTCGCAAGCTCGGTCTGCTGCCGGAGAACGGCTGGCGGTTGAAGGCGGTCTACCATCAGGGCTACCGGTTGGAACAGCTGTCCACTGGGATCTGAGCCGGCTGCCAACCCCATAAATCAAAGATTTGTTAGGATACTGCATCGACTGCAGTCATCCTCACGTCTAACAACTATGAAACGCTCTATTCGCTGGCTGCTGCTCTCCCTCGTCCTGTTTTGGCTGTGCGCGCAGGCAGCAGATGATGAGCCAGAGTGGCTCTACACCATGCGCCCGGGAGACAACCTGTGGAGCCTGGCGCAGCGCTATCTGGGGGATGGCGGGGCCAGCGTCAAACTGCAGCGATACAACCAGATCGATGCCGCCACCAAGATCCCACCGGGCACCCGAATTCATATTCCGCTGAGCTGGATGCAGCAGCAACCGGCTGTCGCCCGGGTAGTGCAGTTGCGGGGTGATGTGGTGTTGCAACATTCGGGGAGACAACCTGAGCCACTGACCCTTGGCGGGCGGCTGTGGATGGGCGACAGCCTGGAGCTGGGCGAGGCCGCTTCAGTCACCATCGAACTGGCCGATGGCTCACGCCTGCTGCTCGGACCGGGTAGCCACATCACTATGGACCGGCTCTCCGCCTATGGCGACACTGGCATGGTCGACAGTCGCTTTCGGCTGCAGCGTGGCCGGGTGGAGAGTCGGGTCAGGCCCCTCAAAGGGCCCGGTTCCCGCTATGAGATCTCCACCCCGGCGGCGGTGACTCTGGTGCGTGGCACCGACTTCCGGGTTGGGGTGGAGAGCGGCAGCGGCATCAGCCAAAGCGAAGTGGTGAAAGGGGAGGTCGCAGTGAATGCGGCTGGCGAGTCGGTCAAACTCAAGGCCGGATTCGGCACCCGCATCGAGCCGGGCAAGCCGCCGCTGGCGCCGCGGCCGCTGCTGCCGCCCCCCGATCTTTCAGCCCTGCCTGAGCGGCTCGATGCCGTCGCGATCACCCTCGACTGGCCAGATCAGAAGGGGGCGGTTGGCTATCGGCTGCAACTGCTGGCCAGTGGGGATGATGCCCTGCTTGCGGCGCACCAGCTTGAGCAGTCGCGAATCGACGAGTTGGTGCTGTCACCTGGGCGCTACCAGGTGCGGATCCGCGGCATCGATGGGCTGGGTCTGGAGGGGCTGAGCAGCCGCCATCTGCTTGAGGTGGTGAAGCCTCTGCCTGCTCCATCGCCTGAGCCAGAACCGCAGCTAAGACTTGAGCCGCCGGCGTTTAATGGTGCCTGGGTTAGCTTTCGCTGGAACCAGCCACCCAAGGCGAATCACTATCGTCTGCTGATCATCTCTGAACAGACGGGGTTGCCGCTCTTCTCCCGTCGGTTTGAGACGACAGTGCTGAGCTTGCCACTACCGCCACCGGGTCGTTATCGGGTGTCAGTTGAAGCCTGGCTCGCGGTCGAATCGCGCTGGCTGCGCTCCAACCTCTACCGACTGGTGATCCCCCCGTCCTGGGCGCTTCCATGAGCGTCGCCAATGGCACCTTACGCCAGGTTAAGCGCCTGCTGCTGCCGCTGTTGCTGGCAGGTGTAATGGTGCTGCTGGCGGCCAGCGGTTGGCTCTGGCGCCTGGATAATCTGCTCTACGATCTGCAGCTTGGCTGGCGAGGCTCGGTTGCGGCGGACGACATCATGCTGGTGGCGGTGGACGATCAGAGTCTGGCCGAGTTTGGCCGCTGGCCCTGGCCCCGTGAGCGCCATGCGCAGTTGATCGAGATCCTGACCCGGGCCGGTGCGCGGGCGATCGTGATGGATCTGCTGTTCGCCGAGCCCGATCCCGCTAACCCTCAAGGCGATCGCCGGCTGATCCAGGCGGTTGCCGCCAGCGGCAAGGTCTTCATGCCGGTGGTGGTGGAGGAGCTGCAGCTCGGTGGGCAGCTATTGGAGAGCCTGCCGCTACCGCAGTTGACCGAGGTGGTGGCGGGGCTGGGGCATGTCCATATGGAGCTGGATGACGATGGTATCGCTCGCGGCATCTACCTGCAGGAGGGGCTTGGCGAGGCCTTCTGGCCGCATCTGATGCTGACAGTGTTGCAGAGCCTGGAGCCTGCTCGCTTTCCGCCCGCGGAGCAGTCCGGGCCCGCGACTATGNCAGCGAAGCGCTTCTCCATCGTGCGCCAGGGACACCGGCTGATCCCCTTCGCCGGTCCGCCGGGCCACTTTCCCCGGCTCTCTTACGCGCAGGTGCTGCGCGGCGCGTTTCATCCTGACAGCCTGCGTGATCGCATCGTGTTGGTGGGGGTGACGGCTACCGGTCTGGGGGATGTGTTGCCGACCCCGCTCTCCGGCCGCGGCCAGCCGATGGCAGGTATCGAGATCAATGCGAACATTCTGCAGAGCCTACGCAACGGCGAGGCGGTTAAGCCGCTGGCTCGCCACTGGCAGCTGCTCCTCACTGGGCTGCTGGTGGCCCTGCCGCTGCTGCTCTACTCGCGTTTGCCGCCGCGTCTGGTGCCGCTGTTGGCTCTGGGGTTGATCCTGTCGTTGTTGCTCTTGAGCCTGATGGTGCTGCAGTTTGGAGGTATCTGGTTTGCGCCGTCGGCGGCGCTGCTGGGGCTGGTGCTGAGCTATCCCCTGTGGAGCTGGCGGCGACTGGAGCAGATGGTGCTCCATCTCGATCAGGAGCTACAAAGGCTGAGTCAGGGGCCGCAGCTGTTGCCTGCGCCGAATGATTTAAAGGATCTGCAGCAGGGCTTGGAGTCGATTGCCGCCACTCTGCCTCTGCAGGGGTGGTGTGTGGATGATGCATTAGGTGCGCGGCTGGCCCAGGCGGGGCGCCAGCCCGACCCGTCGGATGACCTGCTGCAGGCCGGCTGCTGGTCGCGGCTGGGGCGTTCATTGTGGACACTGTTGCCGCGCGGTACGCAGTATTGGCGGCTGGGGCTCTGCTGGCCGCCCGGCGAGCTGCCAAGAGGGCGCGGCCAGGCGCTTCTCGACGACTTTGTCCGGCAGTTTTCGATCCCTCCAGCGGCGGCCTCTGCAAAGGGCTCGCAGCGGTTGGAGCAACGCATCCGCGAGGTGGAAGCGGCGAACCAGCATCTGCGCCAGCTGCGTGACTTCATCAACACCGCCCTTGGGCAGATGGATGACGGTCTGCTGGTGCTCGATTCGATCGGCAGGGTGGTGCTGGCCAACCCGCGGGCAGCCTTTTACCTCGGTCTGACGCATGAGTCCGAACTGCACGGCCAGCCCGCGCTGACATTTCTGAAACCGCTACAGATTGTCGGCGATCTACACTGGGAGCCGCTGTTGCGCGAGCTGCTGCTGCGGGGGGACGGCTGTCGCTTCGAGGCGTTGCGGTTGCCAGATACCGAGCTGTTTGTGCAGCTCAGGCCGCTGCACCCTGAAACAGCGGGCATGTTTGGCATGATCGTCACGCTTTCGTTCATCGGCACCCTGAAGCAGAGTGAACGAGCGCGGGCGCGGATGGTGAATTTTCTCTCCCACGATATCCGTTCGCCACTCACCTCCCTGCTGGCGCTGACCCAGTCGGAGCAGGTGCTGCAGGCGGGCAGCCGGGAGTTGGCGACCCAGGTTGCTCCCTATGCGCGCCGTGCACTCAAGTTGGCGGAGGATTTTCTGCAACTGGCGCGGGCCGAGTCGGTGGAGCGCAGCGCGTTTACCGATACTGATTTTGTCTCGGTGGCGCACAATGCGGTGGACGAGGTCTATGTGCAGGCGCAGGCACGCAATCTCCGCCTGCAGCGGCAGTTCGAGGTCGAGGAGGTCTGGCTGCAGGCCGATGCGGGGCTGCTGGAACGCGCGCTGATCAACCTGCTGAGTAATGCGATCAAGCTGGCGCCGCAGGACTCCCAGGTCGAGATCATGCTGCGTTGTGACGGAGACCAGCTCGATTGCTGCGTCAAGGATCGCGGGCCGGGGATTCCCCAGGAGCGTCTCGAGGAGCTGTTCCTGCCGTTCAGGAGCGACCTGGGCCATGAGCCAGTGGGGCGGGGGGGCATCGGCCTCGGTCTTAACTTCGTCAAGCTGGTAGCCGAGCGCCACGGCGGTTCGATCGAGGCGCGCAACCGGCTCGAGGGAGGCGCGAGCTTCTGTCTGCATCTGCCGGTCGAAGTGTGATTTGTCTCGGCTGATGCAATCCGGGGGGTGAAGCAGGCATAATCGGCTTTTGAGCCAACTGCAGACCCGGAGGCCGAGATGCCGCAATACCGATCCCATACCACCACCCACGGCCGCAACATGGCGGGCGCCCGCGCGCTGTGGCGCGCCACTGGCATGCAGGATGCCGACTTTGAGAAGCCGATCATCGCAGTGGTCAACTCCTTTACCCAGTTTGTACCCGGCCATGTCCATCTCAAGGATATGGGGCAGCTGGTGGCCCGCGAGATCGAGGCCGCTGGTGGTGTGGCGAAAGAGTTCAATACCATTGCGGTGGATGACGGCATCGCCATGGGCCATGGCGGCATGCTCTACTCGCTGCCGTCGCGCGACATCATCGCCGATTCGGTGGAGTACATGGTCAACGCCCACTGTGCCGACGCCATGGTCTGCATATCCAACTGTGACAAGATCACCCCCGGCATGCTGATGGCCTCGCTGCGCCTCAATATCCCGACAGTGTTCGTCTCCGGTGGCCCAATGGAGGCGGGTAAGGTGAAGCTGGCGGGCAAGGGTGATCTAAAGCTCGATCTGGTGGACGCGATGGTCTCTGCGGCTGATCCCGAGCAGAGCGATGCTGACGTGGCTGCCATCGAGCGCTCCGCCTGCCCTACCTGTGGCTCCTGTTCCGGCATGTTCACCGCCAACTCGATGAACTGTCTGACCGAGGCGCTAGGGCTGTCGCTGCCGGGCAATGGCTCGCTGGTGGCGACTCACGCCGAGCGCAAGTCGCTGTTCCTGCAGGCGGGCCGCCTGGTGGTGGAGATCACCAAGCGCTACTACGAGCAGGATGATGAAAGCGTACTGCCGCGCTCCGTCGCTAGTGCTGATGCGTTCGAGAACGCCATGAGCCTGGATATCGCCATGGGCGGCTCAACCAACACCGTGTTGCACCTGCTGGCCGCCGCTCACGAGGCGGGGGTGGCGTTCACTATGGCCGATATTGACCGGCTCTCGCGCAAGGTGCCGAATCTCTGCAAGGTGGCCCCGGCGACCCCACAGTATCACATGGAGGATGTGCATCGTGCCGGCGGTGTGATCGGCATCCTCAGCGAGCTCGACCGGGCTGGCCTGATCCACCACGATTGCCCCACGGTGCACAGCGCCTCCCTGGGCGAGGCGCTGCAGAGCTGGGATATCACCCAGGGCGGTATGGATGCCAAGCGCCGCTTCCTGGCCGGCCCCGGCGGGGTACCGACCCAGGTGGCGTTTAGTCAGACCGCGCAGTGGCCCTCTCTGGATCTGGACCGGGCGGAGGGCTGCATCCGTGATATCGAACACGCCTACTCGCAGGATGGCGGGCTGGCGGTGCTCTACGGCAATCTGGCGGAGCAGGGGTGCATCGTTAAGACTGCCGGCGTCGACGAGTCGATCCTCAAATTCTCCGGGCCGGCGCGCATCTTCGAGAGCCAGGAGGCGGCGGTGGAGGCGATCCTCGGTGACCAGATCCAGGCCGGCGACGTGGTGCTGATACGTTACGAGGGGCCGAAGGGCGGCCCTGGCATGCAGGAGATGCTCTATCCCACCAGTTATCTGAAGTCGAAGGGGCTGGGCAAGGCCTGCGCGCTGATCACTGATGGGCGCTTCTCTGGCGGTACCTCTGGGCTCTCCATCGGCCACTGCTCACCGGAGGCCGCCGAGGGCGGCAATATCGGCCTGGTGAAGGAGGGCGACACCATCGAGATCGACATTCCGCAGCGGATCATCCGCGTTGCGCTCTCCGACAAGAAGCTGGCGTCGCGGCGTGAGGCGATGGAGGCCAAGGGCGATAAGGCGTGGCAGCCGAAGAAGCGCAAACGGCAGGTCTCCCAAGCATTGCAGGCCTATGCGGCGTTGACCACCAGTGCGGCCAGAGGCGCGGTGCGGGATCTCTCCCAATTGAAGCGTTGATCTCCGTTCGTTCCTGCTCCGGCGATGTCTGCCGGAACGATATTTTTGATGGTTGTCAAAGCAGCCATGCCTGGACTGTCTAATACTGTCGGCTTAGACAGAATCCAGACAGAATCCAGACAGAATCCAGACAGAATCCAGACAGAATCCAGACAGAATCCAGACAGGAGCAGACAGGGTAATGAGTGTGATCTCCCAATCCATGACTGAGGACCACCGGCGTTGTGATGAGTTGTTTGCGGATGCCGAATCGGCTGCTGCAGATAACGACTGGTCGCGGGCGCACAGTAATTATGATGCCTTTCGCGAGGCGATACTGCACCACTTCCGCATGGAAGAGGAGCTGCTTTTTCCTCGCTTTGAGCAGCAGACCGGTATGACGATGGGGCCGACCCAGGTGATGCGCAGCGAGCATGCGCAGATGCGTGAGCTGTTTGAGGAGATGGAGGGGGCGGTGGTCGCACAACAGCAGGATCGCTTCCTCGGTCTGTGTGAGACCCTGCTGATGCTGATGCAGCAGCACAACGCCAAAGAGGAGCAGATGCTCTACCCAATGACGGATCAGGCCCTGGGCAATGCCGCTGCTGGCGAGCTGCTGGAACAGATGCGGGCGCTGTGACAGGAGGGGTGAAATGGAGGTCAGTCTTGATGTCAGTATGCTGGAACCCTGCGAGCCCCTGGATCGCACCCTGGAGTCGGTTGAGCAGCTGAAAGAGGGGGACTACCTATTGGTGATCCACCGCAAGGAGCCTTTGTTGCTCTACCCGTTGTTGGCGCAGCGGGGATTTTGTTACCGGCTGCGCAAGGGCGGGCCTTCGGTCTATCAGGTCCTCATCTGGCGCGAACAGGATGCGGCTGCCGAGGCGGCCGTCAATAAACGGCTGGCGGGTAACTAGCTTGACCTCCACCGCCTCCCTGTCGCTGGAGCAGGCGCCACCGATCTCGGTGCCGTTTCGCTTTTTTCTTACCGCACCGCTGTTTTTGCTGCTGGCCTCTCTGTTGCTGATGCTGGAGGGTGCGGCGGTGCTGATGGATCGCTGGTCGCCGCTGACCCTGTCGATGACCCATCTATTTACCCTGGGGGTGTTGGGCCAGGTGATGATGGGGGCGATGTTGCAGATGCTGCCGGTGTTGGCAGGTTCGCCGGTGCCGCGGGTGGTGCCGTTGGCCACCACTGTGCATCTCGCAACCTCGCTCGGCACGCTGGCGCTAGTGGCCGGTTTCCTCGGTGCCGGAGCGCTCTGGATGAAGCTGGCGGTGTGTCTGCTGGCAGGCGGGTTTACGTTCTTCATCAGTGGGGTCGGGATCGCCCTGTGGCGGGTGGTTCGAGTCAGCACCACGGTGATTGCGATGCGCCTGGCGGTGCTCGGGCTGCTGGTGACGGTGCTACTGGGGCTCTATCTGGCGGCAGCTCAGTTGTGGAAGCTGCCCTATGTTGATCTGATCATGCTCACCAATACTCACCTGGCTTGGGGCGGTACGGCCTGGGTGGGGTTGTTGATCGTCGGCGTCGGTTATCAGGTGGTGCCGATGTTCCAGTTGACCCCAGAGTACCCGGTGCGGCTGCAACGGCTCTTCGCGCCACTGCTGTTTGCTGCGCTGCTGGTCTGGTCCCTCGACTACTGGTCGGTCTCGGCTGCGTCCTGGCTGGCATTGCTGGTTGGTTCTGGCTTCATGCTGTTTGCGCTGGTGACCTTGTATCTGCAGCATCAGCGTCGCCGCAAACTGGCCGATGTGACCCTCAATTTCTGGCGTCTGGGGCTGGGGCTAGTGGTGCTGGCCTGGCTGCTGATGCTGACCAGAGCTCTTTCGGATTTTAATCTTGATCTGTGGTTGGGCGTCTGTCTGATCTTCGCCGTGCTCTCGATCATCAACGGCATGCTCTACAAGATCGTGCCGTTTCTCAGCTGGTTCCATCTGCAACACCAGAAGACCGCCTCGCTGGCTGGCGGCGGTCCGCGGATTCCGAGCATGAAAGAGCTACTGCCGGATCGTTTCGCCCGCCGCCAATGGTATCTGCATCTGCTGGCACTGCTGCTATGGGCTGGGGTGCTGGCTGTTGGTGACAGTTTGACGCTACCGGCGGGTCTTTTTTTGGGGCTATCTTCCCTGCTTCTCTGCTACAATTTGGTGCGCGTTGTTCTGAAGTTTCGCCATCTGCAGACTGAACTTCGGGCAGCTGCCCCGGCGGGGGCGGTTGATCAACACTATTAGAATAATGGGAAAGACCGGGAGCCAGCCTTGCCATTTAATCTGCGACAGACCTATCTCTTTGCGCGGCTAGACGATGATCAATTCCAGCAGGTCACTGAATTCAGCCGCACTATCAAACTGAATGATGGCCAGATGCTGTTCCAGGCGGGTGATGCGGCGGATCGCTTCTTTCTCGTCACCACCGGCCAGATTAAACTCTACCGGTTGGCGATGAACGGCAACGAAAAGGTCATTGAGATCATCTCTCCCGGCCACACCTTTGCTGAGGCGCTGATGTTTCTGGAGAGCCCAGGCTTTCCGGTGAATGCCACCGCTATGGGCACGACTGAACTGGTGACGATTGATAACGCCCAGTTTCTGACCATGCTGCGCGGTTCGGTGGATACTTGTTTCCGGCTGATGGCTGATATGAGTCAGCGGCTCAAGCTGCTGATCAAAGAGATCGACGACCTCACCCTACAGAGCGCCACCGGTCGGGTCGCCGGCTTCCTCTGGGGCAAGTGGGATGCGGTCGGCGCAAACATCGAGTTGGAGGCACCCAAAGGGGTGCTGGCGTCGCGGTTGTCGGTCAAGCCAGAAACCTTCTCACGTATCCTGCACAACTTCTCTGAACAGAATCTGATCAAGGTGAAGGGGGGGAGTATCACCGTGCTCGACCCTGAAGGCTTGCATGCCCATGCGGAGTCTGCAGGCATCTGCGGTGGCAGCCTGTCGCCCTGATCATCCCTCGGTGTTTTTCCTTTCCATGTAGGCGCGTTGCTGGCGCGCGGTGCGCTCGCTTGCAAGGTTGGCGTCATCGCCCTTGAAAAACGCCCAATACTCCCCAACTTTGTGGACATCAACAGAGTTTACGGAGTAGTTAGCCATGCGAATGGATCGTTTGACGAGCAAGTTTCAGATGGCCCTGGCGGATGCCCAGAGCCTGGCCGTGGGACGCGATCACCAATTCATTGAGCCGCTGCACCTGATGAGCGCACTGCTCGACCAGGAGGGTGGCACGGTACGCCATCTGCTGGCCCAGGCGGACGTCAACATCAATCTGCTGCGCTCAGATCTGAGCGCAGCCACTGAGCGTCTGCCGAGCGTCGAGGGGGCGGCGGGGGATCTGCACATCTCCAACGACCTCGGGCGCTTGCTCAATCAGACCGACAAACTCGCCCAACAGCGCAAAGATCAGTACATCTCCAGCGAGCTGTTTGTGCTCGCTGCTGTCGATGATAAGGGTGAGCTGGGCGAGATACTGCGTAAAGCAGGGGCGAACAAGCGGGCGGTTGAGCAGGTGATCGATAAGGTGCGCGGCGGTCAGTCGGTGGACGACCCCAATGCAGAGGATCAGCGACAGGCGCTGGAGAAGTATACCATCGACCTCACCGAGCGCGCCGAGCAGGGCAAGCTCGACCCGGTGATCGGCCGCGATGATGAGATCCGCCGTACCATTCAGGTGCTGCAGCGGCGCACCAAGAACAACCCGGTTTTGATTGGCGAACCCGGCGTCGGTAAGACCGCCATCGTCGAGGGGTTGGCTCAGCGCATTATCAATGGTGAGGTGCCGGAGGGGCTGAAGAGCAAACGGCTGCTCTCTCTCGACATGGGAGCGCTGATTGCCGGCGCCAAATTCCGCGGTGAGTTCGAGGAGCGCCTGAAGGGCGTGCTCAACGATCTGGCCAAGCAGGAGGGGCAGATCATCCTGTTCATCGACGAGCTGCACACCATGGTCGGTGCCGGCAAGGCCGAGGGCGCGATGGATGCCGGCAATATGCTCAAGCCGGCGTTAGCGCGCGGCGAGCTGCACTGCGTTGGCGCCACTACCCTGGACGAGTATCGCCAGTATGTGGAGAAGGATGCGGCCCTGGAGCGCCGCTTCCAGAAGGTGTTGGTGGAGGAGCCGAGCGTGGAGGACACTATCGCCATCCTGCGTGGCCTCAAGGAGCGCTACGAGGTGCACCACGGAGTGGATATCACCGATCCGGCCATCGTCGCCGCAGCGACCCTCTCCCACCGCTATATCACTGACCGTCAGTTGCCCGACAAGGCGATCGACCTGGTGGACGAGGCGGCCTCGCAGATCCGCATGGAGATCGACTCCATGCCTGAAGAGATGGACCGGCTAGAGCGGCGTCTGATTCAGCTCAAGATCGAGCGCGAGGCGATGAATAAGGAGACCGATGAGGCCTCGAAGAAGCGCTTGGCCCATCTGGAGAGCGAGATCGAGCGTCTGGAGCGGGAGTTCTCCGACCTGGAGGAGATTTGGAAGTCGGAGAAGGCGGCGCTGCAGGGCACCACCCACATCAAGGAGTCGCTGGAGCGGGCCCGGCTGGAGATGGATACGGCGCGCCGCGCTGGCGATCTGGCACGCATGTCGGAGCTGCAGTACGGTCGTATCCCGGAGTTGGAGAAACAGCTCGATATGGCGGCCCAGGCGGAGATGCAGCAGATGAAGCTGCTGCGCAACAAGGTTACCGATGAGGAGATCGCCGGGGTGGTCTCGAAGTGGACCGGCATCCCGGTCTCCAAGATGCTCGAAGGCGAGCGCGACAAGCTGTTGCGAATGGAACAGGAGATCGGTCGGCGGGTGATCGGCCAGCAGGAGGGTATCAAGGCTGTGAGCGATGCCATCCGCCGCTCCCGTGCCGGGCTTGCCGATCCCAGCCAGCCGAATGGCTCGTTCCTCTTCCTCGGCCCCACCGGTGTTGGCAAGACCGAGCTGTGTAAAGCGCTGGCGGAGTTCCTGTTCGACACCGAGGAGGCAATGATCCGCATCGACATGTCGGAGTTATGGAGAAGCACTCGGTGGCACGGCTGATCGGCGCACCCCCCGGCTATGTCGGCTATGAGGAGGGCGGCTATCTCACCGAGGCAGTGCGCCGTCGACCCTACTCGGTGATCCTGATGGATGAAGTGGAGAAGGCCCACCCGGATGTCTTCAACGTGTTGCTGCAGGTGCTCGATGACGGACGTCTCACCGACGGCCAGGGACGCACGGTCGATTTTCGCAACACGGTGATTGTGATGACCTCTAACCTGGGGTCAGAACTGATCCAGGAGAAGTCGACTGAGGAACAGTACGGTGTGATGAAAGAGGCGGTGATGGAGGTGGTGCGTTCTGCCTTCCGTCCTGAATTCATCAACCGGCTGGATGAGATCGTGGTCTTCCACCCGCTGGCTCGGGAGCAGATCCGTGCCATCGCCACGATCCAGATCGACTATCTGCGTCGCCGTCTGGCGGATCATGAGATGGGATTGCAGATCAGCGATGCCGCCCTCGATCGGTTGGGTGAGGCGGGTTTCGATCCGGTCTATGGCGCTAGGCCACTCAAGCGTGCGATCCGCCAGCAGTTGGAAAACCCACTGGCGCAGGAGATCCTGGCTGGCAAGTTTATGCCGGGGGATGAAGTTCGGGTGGAGCTGGCGGAAGATGGGCTGAATTTTAGTAAGGGGAGCGGAGCAGACTAAGAGGGGTATTTCTTGTGAAGGTGTGACTCTGTCGCTTGTGGCGGGAAAAAGAATCTCCTAGCGTGCAGGTTCTTAAGAAGGATTTCAGAGGTTCCTGCCGTGAACAGAGTCATTTTGCTGCTTTTCCTGTGCATGTTCTCCCTTTCGGCACAGGCGTTGGAAGGATATGTGGAGGCCCTTCTGGGCTCTGTTGATGTGGAGGGTGTGGAGACGGGCACATACACCTCCACAGAGACAGGAACCATGAGCGGTGCACTAAAGTATGGCTCCACCCTCGGTCTCGGGCTCGAGGTTGGTCTGCGTAATTTCGAAGAGCATAATGTGCTGCGGGCCAGCCTCTCCTGGCATTTCGCCGGGGCCGAGCTGGATAGCGCCAGCATCACGACCAATGGGGGTTCTGAGCTTGCGTCGGGGAGCTATGTGGTATCGAGCGCAGAGCTGAAAAGCGTCGGTCTCAATTTTGATAACGATATTCATGTCGTTCTGGCAAACCTCTATTACGAACTCCCGATCGGGATGGATCTGTTCCCATATGTTGGTCTGGGGTTGGGTGTGGCAGATGTTGAAAATGCCGATGGCACAAGCGCTGCGGGCGCGGTTTCGCTGGGTCTACGTATCGAGAGACCGGATGAAACCTATTGGGCCCTGAGATATCAGCGATTCGCTATCGGCAGTATCACGGACAAGCTGGGTATCACCTATGGGGATATCGGCTTCGACATCATCACTGTGACAGTCGGTATGAATTTTTCGCTCTGAACTGGATGTGGGGGGAGAGCCTAGCGATCTCGGGCTTATCGAGCAGACAGCCGCAGATATTTTTCATGTAGCTGCTCAGTGGCGGCTTTCAGCGCGGCGAGATCGCCGCTGTTTTCGATCAGATCATCGGCTATGGCTCTACGGCTTGCGCGATCCGTCTGGGCAGCAAGAATCTGGCGGATCTGGATTTCTGAAAGCGCATCGCGCTGCCGGATCCGCTTGATCTGTAGCGCCTCAGGCAGATCCACCACCAGGATTCGGTCGGCGCTGTAATTATGTCCGCTCTCCAGCAGCAGCGGGACGACAACGACGGCATAAGGGGTGTCCAGCCTTTGCAGGCGTCGCGCCACCTCGGCCCGAATTCGCGGGTGGAGGATCTGCTCCAGTTGGTGCCGCTTTTCCTGCGCATCAAATACAATCCGTCGCAACCTGGCACGGTTGAGCCGGCCATCGGCGTCAAGCACCTGCTTGCCGAACTGGTTGATGATCTCTTGCAGAGCCGGCATGCCTGGAGCGACCTGTTCGCGGGCGATGAGGTCTGTATCGATCACCGGCACACCCAACTCTTCGAAGTATCGGGAGACGGTGGACTTGCCGCTGCCGATGCCGCCGGTGAGGACCACCAGCATCAGCCAAGCCCCGACCACTGCAGATAGGCATGGTTGATCGAGTCACCCCAGAGCATGGCGATCCAGCCTGCGGCGGCCAGATAAGGGCCAAACGGGATCGGCAGGTTGCGCTCGCGACCACGCAGCAGGATCAGCGAGATCCCGAGCAGGGCGCCGACCAGGGCGGAGGCCATGATCGTTAGCGGCAGGTATTGCCAGCCGAGCCAGGCACCGATGGCGGCGAGCAGTTTGAAATCGCCGTAGCCCATGCCCTCTTTTCCGGTGATTCGCTTGAATATCTGATAGACGCTCCACAGGGTGAGGTAACCGGCGGCTGCGCCTATCACCGCCGACTCCAAGTCGCTGAATAATCCGTCCAGGTTGAGCAGCAGCCCTGACCAGAGCAGTGGCAGGGTGATGTTGTCAGGTAACAACTGGGTGTCGAAGTCGATCATCGTCAGGGCGATCAGGGCCCAAGTGAAGCCCATCGCTGCCAGCACCTGCCAACCGGGATCGAAATGGTAAGCGACGATCAGGGTAAGTAGGGCGGTGGCTGCTTCAACCAGCGGATAGCGGATGCTGATGGGGGTGGTGCAGTCGGAGCAGCGTCCTCTGAGTAGCAGCCAGCTGATGACCGGGATGTTCTCCCAGGCGCGGATCTGGTGACCACACTGGGGGCAGCGGGAGGGTGGGTAGGCGAGGTCGAGTCGCTCCTCATCGGTGGTGGCTGGCTGCTTTAGCAGTTCCAGGCAGTCGCGTTGCCACTGCCGCTCCATCATCCGTGGTAGGCGCAGGATGACAACATTGAGAAAGCTGCCGATGGTCAGGCCGAGCAGGCCGCTGAAGATCAGGTAGATGGCCAGGTTTTGTTGTAGGAAGCTGAGCATGGCGATGTCAGGGTGCCTTTGCGGCACCACCTTGCGTGGTATGAGAACAAAGCACGTGGATGGGGCAGAATCAGCCGAGCACCGCGGAACCCATCTTGAAAATCGGCAGATACATGGCGACCACCAGACCGCCGATCAAGGTACCGAGGATCACCATGATGAGCGGTTCGAGCAGGCTGCTGAGCGCATCCACTGCGTTGTCTACCTGCTCCTCGAAGAAGTCGGCGACCTTGGATAGCATGTCGTCGAGAGAGCCTGACTCCTCGCCGATCGAGACCATCTGGATCACCATGTTGGGGAATATGTGGCGTTGGCGCATGGCCAGCTGTAGGGACTGGCCAGTGGCGACATCTTCACGCATGCGCAGTACCGCCTCGCTGTAGACTACATTGCCGGTGGCGCCAGAGACCGACTCCAGCGCTTCGACCAGGGGAACGCCGGCGGATGACATGGTGGAGAGGGTGCGGGCGAAGCGTGCGATTGCCGCTTTGTTCATGATGGGGCCGATGATTGGAATCTTAAGCAGGATCCGGTCGACCGTATGGCGGAATTTTCGCGAGCGCTTCCATGTGCCGATCAATATGTAACCTGACAGGATGGCGCCGCCAAGCATCGCCCACCACCAATTCTGCACCACATGGGCGATGTTGATGACGACGCGGGTAAACACAGGCAGGTCGGCGCCAAAGCCCCGGAACAGTTGCTCGAACTGGGGGATGACGAAGATCATGATGATCGCGGTGACGATGATAGCGACCAGGACCACCGCGGCGGGGTAGAACAGCGCCTTCTTGATTTTGCCCTTGATTGACTCGGTCTTCTCCTTGTAGAGCGCAATCTTGTGTAGCAGGGTCTCCAGCACACCGGCATGCTCGCCGGCTTTTACCAAGTTGCAGAACAGGTCATCAAAATGGAGTGGGTGTTTCTTGAGCGCATCAGCCAGTGCGGTGCCGCCCTCCACATCGGACTTGACGCTGAGGATCAGATCCTGCATCGAGGGGTTTTCGTGGCCACGTCCGACGATCTCGAACGCCTGCACCATCGGCACGCCGGCGCTCATCATGGTGGCGAGCTGACGACTGAAGACAGCGATGTCGGCGCTTTTGATCTTCCTCTTGCGACTTGTCAGAAATGAGGTCGTCTTTTTTCTGACCTTCAGCGGATTGATGCCCTGACGCCGTAGTTCAGCCCGTACCAGGGCAACATTGGTGGCGCGGGTCTCGCCGGTGATGCGTGAGCCCTTGCGATCAGTGCCTTCCCAGGCGTAAAGACTGGCTTTTGGCTGTGCTTTTTTAGCGGGAGGCGCCATGGTTTAGTCCTTGGTTACCCGGTTGATCTCGTTGAGGCTGGTGAGGCCTGCCTTGACTTTGCGCAGGCCGGAGGCGCGCAGGTTGTCGATCCCCTCCAACTGGGCCTGCTCCTGCACTTGCAGCGAGGTGCAGCCTGCCATGATCAGCTTGCCCATTGCCTCGGAGACAGGCATCACCTGGAATATGCCTATGCGACCTTTATAGCCGTTGGTGCACATGTCGCAGCCGACTGGCTTGTAGACGGTAATGCCTTCGTCGATCTCAGCATTGTTGAAGCCCTCTTCCAGCAGCGCCTCGCGGGGTAACTCTTCGGCGGCCTTGCAGTGGTCGCAGAGCCGTCGCGCCAGTCGTTGTGCCATGATTAACAGCACCGAGGAGGCAATGTTGAAGGGCGGAATGCCCATGTTGGCGAGGCGGGTCAGGGTCTGGGGGGCGTCGTTGGTGTGCAGGGTGGAGAGTACCAGGTGGCCGGTCTGGGCCGCCTTGACCGCGATCTCCGCAGTCTCCAGGTCACGTATCTCGCCGACCATAATGATATCCGGGTCCTGTCGCAGGAAGGCGCGCAGCGCCGTGGCGAAGGTGAGCCCGGTTTTCGGGTTCATGTTGACCTGGTTGATGCCCGGGACCTGGATTTCGACCGGATCCTCGACGGTGGAGATATTGACCTCGGGTTTGTTCAGTAGATTGAGGCCGGTGTAGAGGCTGACCGTCTTGCCGCTGCCGGTGGGGCCGGTGACCAGGACCATGCCGTAGGGCTTCGCGATCGCCTCGAGAAACGCCTTCTGCTGCTCCGGTTCGAAACCGAGTGACTCGATGCCGATCTGCGCGCTGGTGGGGTCGAGGATACGCAGCACCACCTTTTCACCATGCAGGGTGGGGCAGGTGTTGACGCGGAAGTCGATGGAGCGGCTCTTGGAGATCTTCATCTTGATGCGGCCGTCCTGCGGCACGCGACGCTCCGCGATATTCATGCGCGACATCACCTTGAGGCGGCTGGTGAGGCGGTTGGCCAGGTTGGCGGGGGGCGAGGCGACCTCGTGTAGCAGGCCATCAATGCGGTAGCGGATGCGGTATTTGCGTTCGTAGGGCTCCAGATGGATATCCGAGGCGCCGGCGTTGATTGCATCCAGCAGTATCTTGTTGACGTAGCGCACCACCGGCGCTTCGTCCACATCCAGTTCGCCATCCGCCGGTTTTGAGTCCTCACCCCCGGAGATATCCAGGTTGTCCAGGTCAGTATCCAGCAGGTCGTCCATGCTGGTGTCTTGGGCATCCAGAATCAGGCTGATCAGCTTGCTGAGCTTGTTTTCTTCCACCAGGATCGCCTCGGAGGCGAGGCCGGTGTTGAAGCGGATCTCGTCGAGTCCCTGGTGGTTGGTTGGGTCGGAGACGGCGAGGAAGAGGCGGTTGCCGCGTTTGAACAGCGGCAGGGCGTGGTGGTTGCGGATCAGTTTCTCATCCACCAAATCCCGCGGCATCAGGTCGGTGTCGACCACATCAAGATCGAAGATCGGCACGCCAAAACCACGAGAGGCGGAGACCGCGATCTCAAGGCTTGTAAGCAACTGGTTTTCGACCAGGTAAGTGGCAAATGGGATGCTCTGAGAGAGGGCATCCTCAAATGCGGCGGAGGCATTTTCCTCGGAAATCAGGTTGTCCTGGATAATACAACGGGCCAGGCCGCTGAGGTTTGCTTTGGGTTTGGTGCTGGCCATCCTGTCGATATCTTCCGCGCTGGTGGAGAGGTTGGGGGCGGTCGGGCCAGTTCAACCCATGAGGCGGGCTGAGTTTGGAAATGGTGTTCAATAACCGCCGCAACCAACTGATCTTATTGCCCCAATATAGCCCCTGCCGGGGGTGATATCAATTTGCCCAGGGTGTGCGCCATCACGCTTTTTAGCGTCGAATGGGTGGAAGTCAGCTGCCGGTGTTTGTTGCACACCTAAAGGTGCCTGCGGTCTGGTTCCGGGTGCATTGGATGCTGGCTTCAGCGTAGTTGATGTCGGTGACGGTCAGGATGTAGCCGGTTGCGATGTCGGCGTTGAGCGCGGCCACCGAGTAGTTGTAATTGTTGCCGTCACCATCGGGGTGCCAGGCGAGGTTACCTGTCTGCAGGTCTATTGGGTTGCCATCCGCTTCCCAACTGCCAGCGATGTAGGTGTTGTTCTCCAGGAAGTAGTCTTCCAGAGCCAGGCGTAGAGGTTCGGCGTTCATGCGCGCGGCGCTGAAGCGGGCCTCTTCGATGTAGCCGTTGTAGGCGGGAATGGCGATGGCTGAGATGATGGTGATGATGGCGATGGTGATCATCAGTTCGATAAGGGAAAAGCCGTTGGAGTGGCATACCTTGGTTTTCATGTCGTTCACCGCTATTTAAAGGTACCTGGGAAGGCGTTGGAAACAGCTCAGCCATTGTTGGTCTGAGAGTAATATCACCGGATCACTCTCGCAAAAACGGGGAAGCTGGCCGTTTATGCCAGCTTCCCCAATCCCAATTTTAGCCGATCCGATGGCAGGGGTTAACTGCCTGTACGCACCGGATTGTAACTAATGGCGCCGTTGACGGTGATGGTTGCAATCTCTTGCGCTACGCCGGTGCCGTCACCTGCCGGGTCGTAGGCGGGGCGAGTCAACGTTAGGTCACTTGCGTCCGTGCCATTGCCGCCGACGACGATGACATCGCCTGCCCCATTGGCTGCCTGGGCAAACGCTGCGTCGCCACTGGGAGCGGTGCCGCCGCTGTTGTTGAGTGCGGTGATCCACTCAGCTGTTGTGTCGGTAGGAAAAGTACCGCCACGGGCGACCACAGATTGGCGTCGGGACATCTCGGAGCGAACAAAGTTGATGCCCTCTTCATAGGCGGTATTCACTCGTGTGACGTTCGCTTCAGTAATGTAGCCGTTATAGGCCGGGATGGCGATAGCGGCCAGGATGGCGATGATCGCAACTACGATCATCAGTTCGATAAGTGTGAAACCAGATTGGTTTTTCATTGCTGCATTCTCCTCAAAATACCTGTTGGGCGGTGAAGGGCTGCCCAAAACCCGGAGCGTTTGGCCGGTGGCCGTCACTGGTGATGTCTACGCAGTTTCTGTGCCACGAGGATGGAATGGCGCTTATGTTCTGATGTAATTCAAATATTTCAATTGGTTATGCACTGCGTTCAGCTCTAAGATCAGGGCGGATTACACCGGAACGCATACAAGGAATTAAAGTGAGGGCCTCAAGTGTCACTAAGTGACATTTTTTGTCACCTGTGGCTGAGGGTTCTCAGTGAATGCCAGCAAGAAAAACTGCAGAGAGCGGTCTCGCGTGACGATAACTGTGGAGATCGCGGTCGGCATGGATCTCGCTAGTGTGGTGACAGACCGATTGGGATCATAAAAGTGGAACCTAAATCCTGGCTGCTGGTTGGCTTCCCAGCCAGAATTAGGTGTTGAATGGTCACACAAACAGGCAGGGTAGAGCGTTGAAGGCAGGGGTTTCGCAAGTCAATGAGATGATGGGGCCGGACCGGAAAAGTGCGCGGCGGCTCCTTGTGTTGCTGACATCGCTGACGCTTTTCTGGATGCTTTCCCTGTTTTTGATAAGGACGGTGGGTTTTTTTGTTCGCCGTGCCGACTCCAAGGTCTTCCACTCGCTGTCGGTTGAGGAACTGCTGGCGGGAGGTCTGGGGGGTGACCTGCTGCTGTTTGCTACAGCATTGATCGGACTCTACCTGTTGGTGGGGGGCGTGGTCTGGTGGGTAACAACGCTGATTGCCCGCAAGCACCATTTGAATGGTCAAGTCTACTTGCTTGCCGGGCTATCGTTCTGGCTGCTCAGTGTGTTCTGGCTGCTGTTGTCAAACGGCCTGGAGTTTCCCCGTTCGCGTTATACCTTCATCGTGAGAGGATTGACCGGGACAGGCTATGCCGAATCTGTCTCGCTTCTGGCCGGTACACTGATTCTGGGGTTGGTGGTTTATGCTGCCCTGTTGCAGTTGCGTGGTTGGTTGCCAGCAGTGCGGAAACGCCCGACTCGAATCGGTGCGGTGGCAGTGGGGTTGGCGCTGTTGCTGGCAATCCCCCTGTTTTTTCCCGCGGTGCCCCTGTCTGAGGCTGGTGCATCCAATCGTCCCAATATCATTGTGATTGGCGTCGATTCCCTGCGTCTGGATCATGTCGGATATTTCACGGCTGGAGAGGGATCGACCCCGGCAATTGATGATTTTCTAAACTTCGCTGCTGTTTTTCCTGAAACGATTACGCCATTGGCCCGGACTTTCCCAGCCTGGAGCAGCATTTTGTCCGGGCGTTATCCGAAGAGTACCGGGGCAAGATATAACCTGATCGACCCGACCCGAGTTGAGATGGATGAAAATCTGGCCTGGACACTCAAGAAGATCGATTATCAAACTATCATCGCGATGGATGAGAGGCGCTTTGCCAACTTCGATGCCAGCTATGGTTTTGAGCAGGAGGTGGGGCCGAAGATTGGCGTAGGGGATTTTGTGCTTGCCAGCATCAACGATACGCCGTTGACCAACCGTCTGCTCGATACCTGGTTGGGCCGGCTGCTTTTTCCCTACAATTATCTGAATCGAGGAGTCAGTGAGACCTATCAGCCAAAATCTTTCCTTGACCGGCTGAAGTACGTGATCACTCAGCGCGATCGGCACAAGCCGCTGTTTCTGGTCACCCATTTCTGCCTGCCTCATTGGCCCTACTACTGGTCGCAGACTTCACTTGATGCCAGCCAAACAGGTGATACGCTTTCGAACCGGATGTTCTTCTACCGGAGCGCGGTGGCCGAGGTTGATGCGCAATTCAATGATCTGATGAACGCCCTGCGGGAACAGGGTGTGTTGGAGAATGCGATTGTGGTGTTGTTGTCTGATCATGGCGAATCGCATGGTGAGACGCTGCAGGCCTATACCGAGGTTGGCGCTGGCGGGGCATCAACTAGGCAGGGTTTTGATCCGTTACGGATGATGGTTGAGCGGGAAGACTGGGGGCACGGAACCAATATCTTGAGGCGTGAACAGCATGCAGTGGTTTTGGGGATAAAAGGTTTCGGGCAACACCAATTTCCCCCTGGGAGACGCTCACAACGGGCTTCGCTGATCGATATCGCGCCCACTCTCTATTCACTGGTCGGGATTAAGCGGGGGCAAGTTGAATTTGACGGGCGCTCGCTGGTTGCTTCTTTGGAGACTCCTTCAAGAGAACCTATAGAGCGTTCTTTCTATCTTGAATCAGGTTTCTCTGTGCCAGCTATCATTTCGATCAAGCCTGACATGGAGGTCGTTATGGCGCAGGGGCTGCGCCACTATGCCGTGAATCGTGATAATGGACGCCTTGAAGTCAGCAAAAAATCGCATCACCACATCATTGAGAGCAAACAGCGCGGTGTGCTGATCGGGGATTGGCTGATGTTTGCAGTGAAAGGCAAGGGAGAGGACGACTCGCAACTGGTCGGTCTGCTCAATGAGAAAACCCGGGAGTGGACCACAGCCTTGGACTCAGAGTTTGCCCGGAAGGCCCCGCTGCGGCGTCTGCAGAAAGCCCTGGTGGATTTCTATGGCGATGAGGCGAAGTTTGACTTCGCAGGCTTACCGGAACGTCTGGCCAAGTTGGAACGCCAGCCTGAATAGCGGATTTCTCCTTGTGTACGACTGGTCTTAGTCCCTGTCCAGCCCAAGCTTGGAGAGCCGATAACGCAGCGATCTTAGGCTCATGCCGAGTTTCCTGGCTGCAGCGGTGCGGTTCCAGCGGGTCTCCTCCAGGGCTTTGATGATCGCCTGACGTTCAATATCCCCCAGCATGTCGCCAAGGGGTTTGCTGGTTCGCCTGGTGGGCTCTGTGTTGACCTCGGGAAGCTGTAGGTCGCGAGCGCTCAGCTGGTCACCCTCGCAGAGGGTGATCGCCCGTTCCAGAATGTTCTCCAGTTCACGTACGTTGCCGGGGAAAGGGTGGCGCTGCAACGCTTGCAGCGCATCCGGGCTGAGACAGGGCGACGGCAGCTCCGAGTTGCTGCAGAGGCGGGTAAAAATGCTGTCGATCAGTAGCGGGATATCCTCCGGACGCTCTCGCAGCGGCGGAAGCGGCAGCTCAATCACGTTGATGCGGTAGAAGAGGTCTTGGCGAAAGCTGCCGTTCTCCACCATCTCGCTGAGATTTTTATGGGTGGCGCTGATGATGCGCACATCCACCGAGACCTCCCGGTGGCCGCCCACCGGGCGCACTCGCTTCTCTTGGATCGCCCGCAGCAGTTTGACCTGCATCTGCAGCGGTAGATCGGCCACCTCGTCGAGAAACAGGGTGCCGCCGTCGGCGGCCTGGAACAGTCCCTGCCGGTCGCTGCTGGCGCCGGTGAAGCTCCCCTTCATATAACCAAACAGTTCGCTCTCCATCAGTTCTTGAGGGATGGCGCCGCAGTTGACCGCGACAAACTCTTGGTCGGCGCGGGGACCTTGGTCGTGGATCATGCGCGCCACCAGTTCCTTGCCGGTGCCCGATTCGCCGCTGATGTAGACCGGCGCCTGGCTGCGGGCGAGTTTCTGTACCAGCTCGCGGATCCGCTGCATCGCGCGGGAGTTGCCGAGCAGTTGCCTGCCGGCATCTGCATCAGAGGCTGTCGGCGCGGCTGTTTGGCGCTCGGGTGAGAGCTTGAGCGCCTTCTCTACCAGTTTGCGCAGGATCGCCAGATCCACCGGCTTGGAGACGAAGTCGAAGGCCCCGGCCTTCAGCGCCTCGATCGCCGACTCCATGTTGCCGTGGGCGGTGATCATCGCCACCGGCAGGGCCGGGTGGTGTTGGCTGATGTGGCGCACCAGCTCGATGCCGTTGCCGTCGGGCAGGCGCATGTCGGTGAGGCAGAGATCGAAGTGCTCGCCGGCGAGATGTTGATGGGCCTGGGCGAGGTTGAGTGCGGCACGGGTCTCTATGCCCATACGCATCAGGGTGATCTCCAGTAGTTCGCAGATGTCGGGTTCGTCATCCACGACCAGCGCCAACGGCTGCGTCATCTAACTTACCTCGTGGTTCCAGTTGTAGAAATGCAGCCGGAAGCAGCTGCCGCCGGTGGGCCCGGGAATATACTCTAGTTCGATACGATTCGCCTCGCTCAGTTCCTTGGCAATATAAAGGCCCAGGCCGGTACCTTTGTTGTGGGTAGTGTAGAAGGGTTCGAAGATCTGCCGTGCCACCTCCCGCGGGATACCGGGGCCATTATCGATGATATCGACCACCGGATCGTCGAACTCAGTCACCTTGCCGCCGATGATGCGGATCCGTAACGGTTGTTCCCTACTGGCGTGTTCGCGGGCATTGTTGCAAAGATTGGTGACGATCTGCCGCAGCTGTCCCGGGTCGGCGATGATATTGATGCTCTCCGGCTCCACCTGCAGCGAAAAGACCCCCGGCGGCAGCTCGTGATCCTGCTCCTGCTCGCTGATAAAGTCGCGCAGCCAGGCGGTGAGAGGGATGGCGCGGGGTTTGCCTGGATCGCGGCGGGAGAGTTGCAGCACATTCTCGATCACCTGATTGACCCGCTGAGAGTTGGATTGAATGATCTCGATCAGGCGCCGGTCGGCCGGGTTCAGGTTGGGGGATTCGTCAAACAGCTGGCTGGCGTGGCTCAGCGCCCCCAGCGGGTTGCGGATCTCATGGGCGATGCTGGCGGTGAGGCGCCCCAGTGAGGCGAGTTTCATCTGCTGGGCCTGGACGATCAGCCGCGAGTGGTCCTCGAGAAACACCAGCACCCGGCCGTCGGCGCCCGCCTCCAGGGCGTTGAAGCGGGGCTTCAGTTCCGGCCCGTGGGCGTTGATGCGAAATGGCGGGCATTCCCGGTTGTGATCCTGTTTCCAGCGGATCAGCATGTGCGTCAGTTCTTTCGAGGCGCGTTTCAGCGGGCTGCCGATGGCCGCATCCGGGGTACCCAACAGGCGTCGGGCAGGGGCGTTGATCAACAGGATGCGCAGGTGTTGATCCACCACCAGTACGCCGGTCTGGATATGCTGGATGACATGGTCGTTGAGGCGCGCCATATTCTCCAGTTGGCGCGCTCGCTGCTCCGCCAGCTTTTCACTCTCGCCGATCCGCCGCGAGAAGACGTGGGCGATCAGCGCCATGGTGAAGTAGAGGCTGCCGAGAAAACCGGCCTGGATGAACCGGGTCGGGTAGATGTGGGTTAGCGAGGCGTAGATCTGGTCGGTGATTACCATCAGCGAGGCGAGGGCGGCAAACAATAGCGAGGCACGCCCGCCCATCATCACGCTGCCGATGGTGATGGAGATCGCGATCAGTATTCCCAACCCGCTCTGGATGCCGCCGCTGGCGTGCATTAGCAGAGTGATTGCCAGGATGTCGATGAAGACCATCACCGCCGCCTGCTGGTCCGCCTTGGGTGAGCGCCAATACCAGAACACCGTACCGACCATCACCAGCCCCATATAGAGGGTGGCGCTGAAGGCGAACAGGCTGGCCGAGTGCTGGCCAAGAAAGTCGGGGCCGGTCTTACTGAAAAAAAAGAACAGCAGCGCCAGCGAGAGGGTGATGCGGTAGATCAGGAACAGCCGCAGGTTCTTCCAGCTGCGCAGCGATTTCAGCGCGCGCTTGCTGCTCTCCACCTGCAAAGTGTCACGCAGGGAGTCGAGCCAGCTGCGCATGATTAGATGCCGCTCACCGAGTCAGTCTTCAGGGCGATAGGCATCGTGGTGCTCTTGGCTGCAGAAGAAGTGGTTGTCCGCCTGCAGCGCCTCCTCACGGGGCAGATGCAGCCCGCAGTGAGCGCACTGCACCCCCTCCAGTGACTTCACCTGCCTGGGGGGATGGGGCTGGGTTTGGTGTCTGGACCAAAGGTGGCGGATGATCAGCAGCGCAACCCAGATAGCTGCGCCGATTAACAGATAGCGGAGGCCCATCGACGATACTCACAGGACGGGGTTTGCAAAACGATTTTGTCGGCGGAAGCGATTATTGGAATAATACCACCTTTTGCCGGCTCTGAGCCGAACGAGGTCCGTGTGACACTGCGTATCCAGATTGCCCAGCTCAACTTTCTCGTTGGGGATATCGAAGGCAACACCGAAAAGCTGCTCAGCACCGCGCGTGCTGCTCGGGGACGGGCCGATGCGGTGATCTTTCCTGAACTGACCCTGACCGGTTATCCGCCGGAAGACCTGCTGCTGCGTTCTGACTTCATCGCCCGGGTGGAGCAGGCGCTACAGCGCATCCTCGACGAGGCGCATGGGGTGCATCTGATCTTTGGTTATCCGCTGCGGCGCGACGGGCAGCTCTACAATCTGGCCGGGGTGGTCCGCGATGGCGAACTGATTGCCGAATACCGCAAACAGATGCTGCCTAACTACTCGGTGTTCGATGAGAAACGCTACTTCAGCCCCGGCAGCGAGGCGGTGCTGTTCCCCCTCAACGGGGTGCAGGTCGGGCTGAGCGTGTGTGAGGATATCTGGGAGCCGCAGCCGATGGCCCAGGCGGTGGCGGCGGGTGCCGAGCTAATCCTCAATCTCAACGCCTCGCCGTTTCACACCGGCAAGGCGCCGGAGCGGGAGCAACTGGTGCAGGAGCGAGCTCGCCAGCACGGCGTGCCGGTAGTTTATGCCAACCTGGTGGGCGGGCAGGACGAGCTGGTGTTCGATGGCGGTTCCTGCGTGGCGGATGGCCAGGGCGCGCTGGTGCGGCGGCTGGCGTTCTACGAGGAGAGCATCGCACTGGTCGAATTCGAAACGGGTGATCGGCTGCGACCGCTGCCTGGCGAGGTCGCGGCAAGACTGAGCGAAGAGGAGGCGGTGTATGGCGCACTGGTGCTGGGGGTGCGCGACTATGTCTGCAAGAATGGTTTCAATGGCGCCATCCTTGGCCTCTCCGGCGGTATCGACTCGGCGCTGACCCTGGCGGTGGCGGTGGATGCGCTGGGTGCGAACCAGGTGGAGGTGGTGATGATGCCGTCGCGCTACACCGCCGATATGAGTAATGAGGATGCGGCAGAGCAGGCGAGAATCCTCGGCGTGGAGCACCGCACGATCCCCATTGAGCCCGCTTTCAAAGCCTTTCTCGGCATGCTGGAGCCGGAGTTTGCCGGGCGGCCAGCGGATGTCACCGAGGAGAATATCCAGGCGCGCTGCCGTGGTGTCATCCTGATGGCGATCAGCAACAAGAAGGGGCGCATCCTGCTCACCACCGGCAACAAGAGCGAGATGTCGGTGGGTTATGCCACCCTCTATGGCGACATGGCCGGCGGCTTTGCGCCGATCAAGGATGTGCCGAAACTGCTGGTCTACCGGCTTTGTGAATATCGCAACCGCCTCTCGCCAGTGATCCCGCAGCGGGTGATCGAGCGCCCGCCGTCGGCGGAGCTGGCGCCAGGCCAGAAGGACAGCGATTCGCTGCCCGATTATGCGGTGCTTGATCCGGTCCTGGAGCGCTATGTGGAACAGGACCAGAGTCCGACACAGATCATCGCCGCCGGATTCGAGGCGGCGTTGGTGGAGCGGGTGGTGGGGATGGTGGACCGCAACGAATACAAGCGCCGCCAGGCTCCGCCGGGAATCAAGATCACTCGCCGTGCCTATGGTCGTGACCGGCGCTACCCGCTGACCCGCGGCTATTGGACGCCGCTGGAGTCGGAGCGGTAAACTTGCCTCCGATGAGATTAGGTGCCGGTTCGCTGCACGATCCGGTCAGACGATCAGCAAAACGCCATGTCTGGCGGGAATGGAGTAAGAAACAATGAAAAAAGTCGAGGCCATCATTAAACCGTTCAAGCTGGAAGATGTGCGCGAGGCGCTCTCCGCGGAGGGAATTACCGGTCTGACCGTGACCGAGGTGAAGGGGTTTGGGCGGCAGAAGGGGCACACCGAGCTCTACCGTGGTGCCGAGTATGTTGTCGATTTTCTGCCCAAGGTGAAGATCGAGGTGGTGGTGGCTGAGGCGGCGGTGCAGTCCTGTATCGAGGCGATCACCAACGCGGCACGCACCGGCAAGATCGGTGACGGCAAGATCTTTGTCTCGCCGGTGGAAAAGGTGATCCGCATCCGTACCGGCGAACAGGATGAAGCGGCGATCTGAGTCTTCCGGCCGGCTTGGTGCCGGCCCTGCCTTGGGCTGCTAGGGGCTACTCCTTGTCTAGCCCGAGCGACTCCCAGATTCGCTCGCTCAGGCTCTCCTCATCCTGCTCTTCGGCGAACAGACCGTTCTGCCGGTTCAGCGCCAGCACCCGCTCGGCATCCGCTGCCAGATTTTTCAGACCCAGTCGGGTGTAGGCGTCCACCATGATCTGTAGTGCTTCATCCACCACTGAGGTGCGCTGAAAGTTGGCGACCACCCGGTTGGCGCGGTTGGCTGCGGCCAGATAGGCGCCGCGGCGCATGTAGTAACGGGCTACGTGGATCTGGTATTTGGCCAGGTTGTTGCGCAGGTAGATCATGCGCTGACGTGCGTCGGAGGCATATTTACTCTCCGGGAAACGGCGTACCAGCTCGGCGAAGTCGCTGAACGAGGTGAGCGCGGCGCCGGCGTCACGCTGCGAGGAGTCGGTGGGGATGAAGCGGGTGGTGATGCTATGGTTGCGGTTAAAGTTGGCCAGCCCCTTCAGGTAGTAGGCATAGTCCACATAGGGATTTTGCGGGTGCAGCCGGATGAAGCGTTCGGCGGCGGCGATGGCCGAATCGGGCTCGCTGTTTTTGTAGTGGGCATAGATGATGTCGAGCTGTGCCTGGGTGGCGTAGCGGCCGAAAGGGTAGCGTGCCTCCAGCCCTTCATAGTATTCGATGGCGCCGTCATAGTCGCCGTCCATCATCGCCGACTTGGCTTCAGAATAGAATTTGCTGGCGCTCCACCCCTTGGTCTTGTCGATCTGCTCCGGCAGCAGCGAGCAGGCGGAGATCAGCGACAGTAGCAGTGCGAGAATAAGAAAGCGAAACAAATGCATGGCCGGCAGGCAAGTTCTTGTGAGTCAGTAAAAGGCGGCATTATAACGGAAAGCCCTGGCGCGCGCATAAGGGCGGATGGGGCGGAAAAGAATCGAGATGAGTGAAGAGATAGAAACATTGATCAGTGAGGTTGGCCTCGAGCAAGCGGGACGCCGTCTTGACCAGGTGGTGGCGGAACAATTCGCTCAGTTCTCCCGCAGTCGCTTGCAGCGCTGGATCAAGGATGGTCGGTTGCTGCTCGATGGCCGGCCGGGCAAGCCGAAACAGAAGGTGCGGGGGGGGGAGCGACTGGAGCTGGTGCCGCAACTGGAGCAGGAGGTCACCTCACGGCCTCAGCCGATCCCGCTCGACATCCTGTTCGAGGATGAGAGCCTGCTGGTGGTCAACAAACCGGCTGGGCTGGTGGTGCATCCGGCGGTGGGCAACCCGGACGGCACCCTGCTCAACGCATTGCTGCACTACTTTCCCGCGATCAGCCAGGTGCCGCGGGGCGGCATTGTGCACCGCCTCGACAAGGAGACCAGCGGCCTGCTGGTGGTGGCCAAGACCCTGCAGGCGCAGACCGCGCTGGTGGCGCAGCTGCAGGCGCGCAGCATGAAGCGGGAGTACCGCGCCTTTGCCCAGGGGGTGATGGCCGCCGGTGGCAAGGTGGATGCGCCGATCGGCCGTCACCCGGTACACCGTACCCGGATGGCGGTGGTGGCGAACGGCAAACCGGCAGTGACTCACTACCGGGTAATCGAGCGCTACCGTTTTCACACCGACCTGCGGATCCAGCTGGAGACCGGTCGCACCCACCAGATCCGCGTGCATATGGCGCAGATCCGCTTTCCGCTGGTGGGCGACCCGGTCTACGGTGGGCGGTTGCGATTGCCGACCGGCATCAGTGATGCCTTGGCGGAGGGCTTGCGGGCGTTTAAGCGCCAGGCGCTACATGCCCGGCGTCTGGAGCTGGTCCACCCCGAGAGCGGCGAGCAGATGAGCTGGGAGGCGCCGCTGCCGGAGGATATGGAGCAGCTGTTGGGGCTGCTGCGGGCGGATGCCGCTGAATGATTGAGCTGATCCGCCCCGACTGGCCGGCGCCGGCGAATGTGCGCGCTGCGATCACCTGTCGGGCCGGCGGGGTCAGCTTGTCCCCCTACGCGAGCCTTAATCTGGGCGACCATGTGGGGGATGATCCGCTGGCGGTCGCTACCAACCAGCAACGGCTGGCCGTGGCGTTGAGCTTGCCGGCAGAGCCGCTCTGGCTGACCCAGGTGCATGGTTGCGCGGTGGCCGATCTGGAGGATGCCCGTCGCGGCTGTGAGGCCGACGCCGCCTTCGCTGATCGACCTGATCGAGTCTGTGCAGTGCTCACCGCCGACTGCCTGCCGCTGTTGCTTTGCGATCAGCAGGGCGAGCGGATTTGTGCGGTGCATGCAGGCTGGCGGGGTCTGGCCAGCGGGGTGATCGAGGCGGCGCTGCGGCGCATGGGGCGGCCGGGTTCGGAACTGCTGGCCTGGCTCGGTCCCGCCATCGGTCCGGAGCGTTTCGAGGTGGGGGCGGAGGTGCGGGAGGCCTTCGTCGCCCATGCCGATGAGGCAGCCATCGCCTTCCGCCCCGCAGAGCAAGGCAAGTGGCTGGCCGATATCTATCGGCTGGCACGGCAGCGTTTGGCGGCGTTTGGCGTGGGCTTTGTGGGGGGCGGTGATTACTGTACAGTGTCCGACCCAAAACGTTTCTACTCCTATCGGCGGGACGGCGTCACCGGGCGCATGGCTTCGTTGATCTGGCTCCAACAGGGAGAGCTATCCTGATGCAATGGCAGATGTTGACCCTGGTCGGTGAGGACCGGGCGGGTATCGTGGCGCAGGTCACCGATGCCTTGTTCAAGGGCGGCTGCTCGCTGGGCGAGGCCTCGATGCTGCGTCTGGGCGGCAACTTCAGTGTGATGCTGATGGTGCGCGGTGATCAGCAATCGGTGCAGGGCCTGATCGCGCCGGTGGCAGAGGCGCTGGGGCTGCGCTTTCACCTCGACCCGATCCACGGCGGGCTGCACCAGCATCGGGTGCCCAACTACCAGGTGCGGGTGGTGGGGGCCGACCGGGCCGGTATCGTGGCTCAGGTGACCGGCGCGCTGGCGGATGCGGGATTCAACATCCTCGAGCTGGAGTCGGATGTGGCCGGCAGCGAGGCCGACCCGGTCTATATCATGACCATCCAGGGCTTTGCTGAGACCACCCTGGAGCAGCTGCAGGCGGCGCTGGCCAGGCTGGGCGATGAGGCGATCGAGGTCAATATCTCCCCCATTGAGACCCTGATTGGCTGATCTATGGCAATCCTGGAGATTCTTAAGTTGCCGGACCCCCGGCTGAAGCAGCCTTCTGAGCTGGTGGAACAGTTCGACGACGCGCTGCGCGCCTTCATCGACGACCTGGAGGAGACCCGCGTCAACGGCCCGGCTGCGGTGGGCATCGCCGCGCCGCAGGTGGGCGATTTCCGGCGGGTTATCATCATTGATTGCTCACAAACCCGCAAACCGGTGCCGAACCATGGCCGGCTGGTGCTGGTGAATCCTGAGATCAGCAAGTGGGACGGCTTCGAGCTGGGGCGCGAGGGGTGCCTGTCGGTGCCTGACTATACCGGTAACGTGATCCGCGCCGAACGCATCAAACTTACCGCCCAGGATCCCTACGGCGAGCCGCTCGAGTTTGATATGGAGGGCTATGAAGCGCGCGCCCTACAGCACGAGGTGGACCACCTGGACGGCATCCTGTTTGTTGATCGGTTGGTAAGTCGGCGTACCGACCTGTTCCAGCGCAAGGTTTACCAGAAGGGTGGCAAGAAGAAGCAGGGAAAATAACGGAAGGCGGCGTCAGCTTGCCGTGGCATAACCGAAATGGACAACACCACACTCATCGCCATCCTTCTCATGCTGTTGTTGGGGGTGGTCCTCTATCGTCTGCAACGGCTCTGTCTGCAGGCCAGTCGTGCCGACTGGGGTAGCGGCCTGATGAATCGCATTGATGGTCTTAACCGGCTCTTCTGCCGCTACTACCACCGCCTGCCGCCGGTCGAGCTGGAGATCCCGCCAGAGGGGCCTGCGGTGGTGGTCGCCAACCATATCTCCGGTCTTGATCCGCTGTTGATGGCGGCGGCCAGTCGCCGCTCGCTGCACTTCATGATCGCCCGGGAGCAGTATGAGCGGTTCGGCCTGAAGTGGCTATTCCGCATGGCGGGGTGTATTCCTGTCGATCGGGAGCGGGCGCCGGAGAAGGCGCTGCGAGCCGCCTTTCGCGCGCTGCGTGAGGGGCATGTGGTGGCGCTGTTTCCGCATGGCACGATGCATCTGGATACGGAACCTTCCCGCCGAGTGAAGCCGGGCGCGGCGCGACTCGCCATGATGACAGGGGCGCCGTTGGTGGCGATGCGGATCAGCGGGGTACAAAAGCCTGGGAATGTCTTTCTTCCGGTGTTGCTGCGGGCGGAGGCGAGAATCGAGTCGCGCGGAGTGGTGAGGCATGAGGGGCTGGACAGGCAGGCGTTTTTGGCGGTGATTCAGCGGGCGATTGAGCCCTGACAAAGGCCGAGGGTCTCTTGTGGGTGGTGGCGGAACCCCTCGGACCGCTGCGGTGGTGCCCATCTTTTGATCAGATTCATGTTTCACGCAAAGAAGTTGAGTTAGGAGACTTACGCTCTCTGAAAGTGTGATTTGTTGACTACAGACTGGTCGCCTAATCCCGTTAACTTGGGGCGATAGGATATTTCTTTAGGCGGCCATCATGGATATTCCCGGCAAGACCCTCAGCGCCCTTTTGTGCCTTGGCCTGTTGAGCGGCTGTGGCGGCAGTGGCTCAGAGAGCAGCGAAGAGACCACTCGGACGGGCTCGGAATCTGCTTCACAGACGATTATGCTTCAGCCCACTGAGGGCACAGGAGGGAGTGACTCGAGTTCAGGCTCGGGATTGGCAGGAGAGCAGTTGGTGCCCGCTGTCGGCGCGGGGGGTGGTAGTCAGTCGCCAGCTGCGCAGCCGGCCCATACCGCGCGGGATGATAGCTTTGATGTCACCATCAACTCGGCCCGCACCCTGGATGTACTGGCCAACGACAGCCTCGACAGCGGAGCTGCGATGATCCTGTCGATTGAGAGCAGCAGTCAGCTGGGCGGCACTGTGCGCATCGTCGCCGCCAATCTGCTCAACTATACGCCACCGTCTGGTCAGGCCAGCTCTGCAACCGATCGTTTCAGCTACACGCTTGGCGACACGAATGGCGCCAGCTCATCGGCAACGGTGACCCTCTCCCTAACTCTGCCAAGCACGTCGGCCCACACCGCCAACGACGACAGCGTCATGGCCAGCCATAACAGCAGTCAGAGCATCGACATCCTGGCCAACGACCAGGTCGATTCCAGCACCACGCAGCTGGGCGGCAGTGTGGTGATTGCCGGCGATAACAGTGTGACCTACACTCCGCCGGGCAATATCACCAGTTCTACCACCGATAGTTTTGGTTACACCCTGGCCGATAGTTTTGGGCTGACTTCAGCGGCAATCGTCAGCGTCCCCTGGAGGTGCCGGCCCAGCCGACCACACCGCCAAGCGTTACCCTCAGTGCCAATGAAGATGAGTTTGGTGCGACGGCGAACACCAGCCGCAGCATGAATGTGCTGGCAAACGACACCTTCGATGCCAGCGCCAGTCTGACCCTCACTGTCGCTAGCAGCAGTCAGTTCGGTGGCAGTGTGAGTGTGGCGAGGGACAATACCATCAACTACACACCGCCGGCCTCGGTGACAGATGTCGGTACCGACCGTTTCGACTACACCCTCAGTGATGGCGCAAACAGCTCGACCGCCACCGTCACCGTCAATATCAACGCCCTCTGTGCTCGCACGGACATCCACTGCGTCGGGGATGGCGAAGAGTTTGATACCAATGTGCAGACCCGAGTGAGGCGTTCCAGGCGGCGGTCGATGCATCAGGCCCCGGTGACACGGTGAAGATCCGCGGCGGCACCTACACCCACAGCGCATCTTCGAAGATCTTTCTGAATGTGAATGTCTCCGGCAGCCAGGGTTCGCCGATCACCATCGAGGCCTTCGATGGCGAGCATGTGCACATCACCGGCTTTGGTTTTGCCGAGAGTTCAGCGAATCCAACCCGCGAGCGTGAGGTGCTGATCCGGGTGGCGGGCGACTACATCGTGATGCGCAACCTGGAGCTGAGCTACGCCACCCGCTACAACCTGCAGGTGGAGGGCAGCTTCGGTCTCTATGAGGAACTGGTGCTGCGGGATGCTTGGCTGAACAACCTGATGGTTGGTAATGAAGATACCCGCGTCGAAGGCAATCTCTTCCGCTATATTGAGGCGGCCCGAGCACGCCACCACAGCGGCATCATCCTGTGGCGCTACGGCACCAGTAAGTTGTTGGCCAACAACCGCTTCGAAAACTGCCTGGGCTATGACAATGGCTACCAGCCAGACGGCCAGAAGGTGCCCGGTGGCCCGGACGGGGATACCTACGGTGGTGAGAACTCAGATGCGTTCGAGTCCTTTAAGGGATGCCATGACGATGCCACTGGCAGCGTCGACAACCTCTGTCCCGGCAATGTGGTGGATGGTTTTGTCGCCTTTCACAACGCAGATGACGGCATCGACAACTCCTTTGGTAGCGACTCCTACGTGATGAATAGCCTCTCCTTCAGCAATGGCCCGGAGGGGCGGCGTGGTTTCAAAAGCCTGCGTTACGCCAAGGGTGGGGTCCACTGCATCGGCAACATCTCGTTCTCCAACGATGAGCGGGGCTTTGAGCCGCGCATGCAGGGCAGCGGCAGTGTTCATCACAACCTTGCCATCGATAATCCATCCCGGGGCGTGCATCTGAACGCCAGCAACCCTGATCCTGCCCGCTTCAAGGCCTACAACAACCTGGCCCTGAACAATGGTGATACCGACTTCTCCATCCCCTCGGGTGTCGATGCGAAGAATAACTGGTCTGGGGATTCGGATGGTGATCCGCGGATCGCCAACAGCGGCTTTAGCGCCAGCGATATCGATACCCACTTCAGTGCCGGCATGAGCGTTGCCGAAAAGGTGGCTTATGTGAAGGATCAGGTAAAGAATGCACTGAAGCCGCAGAGCGACAGTCCGTTGATCGATGCCGCTACCTGGATCGCCGGTGTGCACTGCGCCAGCGCGGATGACGATCCATCGAACCCGATGGATGTCGATGCTGATTGCCGGCATTGGCTCGGGGTCGCGCCGGATATCGGTCCTTACGAGATCAAATAGCGGTCTACTTGCTGGGGCGGGACCAGTTTCGCCAAGGCAACCTACGAAGCCAGCCTTCAAAGAAGGCTGGCTTTATTAGTGGGAGTTTCGTTTGAATAAGAGCGAATTAACAAGGATCAGTTTTGCAGTCGGCTTTACCTCGATTGTCATCAAGGCGGCCTCTGTCTGAATCAATTTGTTAAGGAAGCTCGGAATAAGTCGACCCTTTTAGGGATCGTCGAATCTACCTGCACAATTCCATAAAGAGCCTTATTTGTTGGCACAATAACCGACGGTGGTTGATGCCAATGGGTTGAGTTTTTCGTTCCAATTCACCCCGCTGACTTGAATTTGGTTGTCAGTCTGTGACATGTTGGAGCTCCAATGGTTTTTAAGTGAGCCTGTGATTGGCAAGCTGATTTGCCAGATGCCAATAGCGTCATTGGGATTGGTGATTTGTATGTCTTCGCAATATCCCGTTCCCCAGTCTGTGGTCACTTTGCGAGTAATAATCAGGTCGCCATTGGACATGGCGCGTTTAGGACTGTTTATGCAATAACCAAAAGATGTGGTGGCGTTGCCAGCTAGAGTCGAGTTCTGAGCATTAAGCAGGCCTTCTTCAAGCATGCTGACTTGTGCGTTCCATGCATGGCTCAGTGTGCCATTGACGATCAACTCAATAGACCAGTCACGAGTGCGGCTGTCCGGGTTATGAATTCTTACGTTTTCACAATAGCCGGTATTCCATCTGGAGATGATGTCGCGTGATATTTCCAATGGCGCCAAAGGGTTGCTGGTGCTGTTATCTGAGATGCGACTGACTTTAATGTAGTCAATGTCGTAATGAAATTGCTGGTTGTTGGCGAAATCTGGCGTGGCGGCCAAATCTGCACTGTAAGCATTCTGCCAGTCGTTATTAGCTGCCCAGAAGTTGCTGCGTATTGATAGAGCTAGATTGGGTACAGGGTTGTTTTGCTGTTTAACTAGCTTGCCATTGAGATACCATTCTATGCGTTCAGGGTACCAGCGTATGCTATAAGTTTGCCAGTTTTGGTAATCATAGTCTGCCAGGCTCAACAATGAACCTGCATGATGTATGCCGTCTCCGTAATTACTGTCAGGGTGTCCCCAGTCGTTCCAGCTGGTTGCAAGAAAAGTATTGTTAGGTTGGGCGGTAAGTATCTCAATGTCGATTTCATCTGCAAAGCCTTGTTGGTCTTGTGCATAGGCAAATAAGGATGCGATTAATCCGGCGGGCATGGCGGAGGCGCGTAGTCGAGCTTCGATTTCCAATCCTGTGCCGACATCAAACTTATCCAGACTGTATATCTCGCTACCATATAAAGTTTGTCCTGGTTCATTCGGGTTATAGCTATCCAGTTTTAATGAGAGATAGCTGGTTTCACCATCATTGTCGAAACTTGGTTGATTGCCCAGTTGAGTGCGACCAAGATGCCAACTTCCTTGATTCCAGACCTGAGTGTTCAGGCTATTGTTATCAAAATCATCAAACAGTAAAACCTCTGCTGGTGACATAGAACTGATAAGTAATAGGCTGCCAGAAAGTCCGAGGCGAAGAGTGTTTGTGGGCATGCAGGCGATTCCTTTTTTTGTATAAGCGAGTGAGATAATCAGCGGCCGAATCTTGTATAGTGATCAAGGTTTCCAACTCAGTCCAGTAAACTGAGCCTCAGCCACAGGATGAGAATAGTAGGGTGACTTCCGGTAGATCGGAGCTGGGAGGATAAGCCAAAAATCTTGCGAGAATCAACCTGACAAATGGAAAAAACGGCCGTCGCAGACTCGCCCTCCCTAGCGCTGAATTGGCGTCAGGGGTAACGTACTCTAGACAGCTGGCAGGTGTTCTGGCACGAAAAAGACTCGAGGACTTGGTCGATCAAACGCTGCTTTGCGAGCGTTTGCTGGTGGGCTGGTATCGAGGATTCGCTTATCCACGATCTACGCACATATTTGTGCCAGTCTTGGCTGGTTTCGCGGATGTAACGCTGACCGCAGTTCAGGATCTGCTGGGCCACGGTTTGGTTAAGATGACCGAGCGTTATGCTCGTCTGGTGAGGGAAAGCGTACGTGCCGCAGTCGCCCTTCTTTAAGGGTGCTGAGCAGCGCTGGCGAAAGATGAGGAAGTAACCATACGGAAGTAGGTTATCGATTTGATTGGTCGGGGTGAGAGGATTCGAACCTCCGGCCCCTGCCTCCCGAAGACAGTGCTCTACCAGGCTGAGCTACACCCCGAGTTCGTCCCGGCATAGACCGGCTGGATGGCGGTAGGTCGGGAGCCGACCGCAAACGAGCGCGCAATGATAATGGAATTCGCTAGATGGTTCAATGCGTTCTGGCGACAGAGAAGTCGGCCAGTGCCATCAGCGCCTCGCGGAACGGAGAGTTGGGAATCAGCGACAGCGCTGTCTTGGCGCGCTCCGCCTCCTCGTGCGCCAGTGTCTCTGTGTAGGTAATGGCGTCGCTAGCCTGGACCTGCTGCATCACGAATTCGATCTCATCCAGGCCACCCTTCTCGATGATCTTTGCCAAGCGCTTTCGGTCAGCTTCAGAGCACTGCTTCATCGTCTGGATCAGCGGCAGGGTTGGTTTGCCCTCGGCCAGGTCGTCACCGATATTTTTACCGATATCCTGGTTGGAGGAGTTGTAGTCGAGCGCGTCATCCACCAGCTGGAAGGCGATGCCCAGGTGCAGCCCGTAGTCGGCCAGCGCCTGCTCCTGTTGCGGATCGACACCGCTGATCACGCCGCCGAGGCGGGTGCCAGCCTCAAACAGGGTGGCGGTCTTACGTTTGATCACCTCCATGTAGTCGGCCTCGCTGGTCTCCGGATTGTGCACATTGAGCAGCTGCAGTACCTCACCTTCGGCGATGCGGTTGGTGGCGTGGGAGAGGATATCCATCACCCGCATCTGCTCCACCGCGACCATCATCTCGAAGGAGCGGGAGTAGAGAAAGTCGCCCACCAGCACACTCGCCTCATTGCCCCAGACTGCATTCGCGGTCTCCTGGTTGCGGCGCAGCTCGGAGCCGTCTACCACATCGTCGTGCAGCAGGGTGGCGGTGTGGATGAACTCGATGATCGCCGCCAGATTGATGTGGCGTTTGCCTTGATAGTCGCAGGCGCGGGCCGCTAGCAGTACCAGCATTGGCCGCAGCCGTTTGCCGCCACTGTTGACGATATAGGCGCCGATCTGGTTGATCAGCACCACGTCGGATCGCAGCTGTTCGATGATCAGTCGGTTGACCGCCTGCATGTCGTCCGCGATCAGCTCGCGAATGGCGTCGATATTCATTGGACCTACTGCACAGAAATCAAAACCTTGGCATGCTAGGCGGGGGGGCGGGTAGAGTCAAGAAAAAAGGCTGGTATGTGAAGAGCTGGCTCTCCCCCCTCTTTTCGCAACAGGCCGGAGCGCCGTTATTATTAGCCCGACCATTA
>NZ_AFOC01000028.1:0-37405 GCF_000224455.1 endosymbiont of Riftia pachyptila (vent Ph05) | reverse complement strand
CAGCCGATTGAGAAGGCCGTCTTCCCAGTCAGTGGCCTGAGTTGAAATACTCGTAATAGATTCGCCTTGCTCAACACCTGCTCCGGCGTTCCCTCGGCGACCAATCTGCCCCCATCGATCAGCAGCAGCCGCTGGCAGTAGTGGGCAGCGAGGCGCAGGTCGTGCAGCACCAGGGCGGCGCTGCCTCCATTGCTGCAGTGGTCGGCGAACAGTTGCATGATGTCGAGTTGGTGGGCCGGGTCGAGGGAGGCGACCGGCTCGTCGGCGAGTAGGATCGGTGGCTCGCCGGCGAGCATGCGGGCGATCATCACCCGCGCCCGTTCGCCGCCGGAGAGCTGGTCCACCGGCCGATGACGCAGTTCAAGCAGCCCGGTCTGGCGTAGCGCCCGCTCCACCGCCAGCCGGTCGGCCTCGGCGGGGGGCTGCCAAGGTGCCAGGTGGGGCAGGCGGCCGAGGGTGACCAACCGCTCAACGCTGATCGGCCAGTGGGTCGGGCTCTCCTGGGGGAGATAGCCAACCGCCCGGGCTCGCTGCCGGGGGGCGATCTGGCTCAGCACCTCATGGTCGATCCAAACCTGCCCGGCATCGGCCGGCAGCAGCCCGGCCAGCAGCCTGAGCAGGGTACTCTTGCCGGCGCCGTTGGGGCCGATGATGCCGATCAGTTCTCCCGCCTCGAGCCGGCAATCGACCCCCGCCAGGATCTGTCGCTCACCCCGCCGAAATCCCACCCCCTTGGCTGTCAGCTGGCTCATGGCTGCTCGCTCCGGCTCTTCAGGATCAGGTGCAGAAAGAAGGGGGCGCCGACCAAGGAGGTGACCACCCCGACCTTCAGCTCCGTCTGGGTCGGCAGTAACCGCACCGCGATGTCGGCTAGTAGCAGCAGGATTGCGCCGCCAAAGGCGCTGGCAGCGAGCAGGCGCCCCGGCTGATGGCTAACCAGGGGTCGCAGCAAGTGTGGTACCACCAGCCCCACAAAGCCGATGCTGCCGGTGATCGAGACCGCTGAGCCCACCGCCAGCGCCACCGCGGTGAACAGCCGCCAGCGCAGTCGCTGGAGGTCGATGCCGAGGGAGTGGGCGGTTTCCTCGCCCAGGGTCAGCGCATCCAGGCCGCGCCCGCTGCCCGCCAGCAGCAGCCAGCCGAGCAGCGTGCCGGGCAACAGCAGCCAGAGGTCGTCAAGGCTGGTGTTGGCCAGCGAGCCCATCATCCAGAGCACGATCTCCTGCACCGCATAGGGGCTGGGGGCGAGGTTGAGCAGCAGCGAGATCAGCGCCAGTGCCAGCGCGTTGACCGCCATCCCGGCGAGGATCAGGGTGAGGATGCTGGCGCTACGCCCGGCCAGCAGCCAGACCAGCCCGGTCGCCGCCAGCGCCCCAACGATGCCGCCCAGCGGGAAGATGCTGGAGAGGCCGAAATAGAGCAGCACTACCGCGCCGAGCGCCGCGCCACTGGCGCTACCGATCAGGCCGGGGCTAGCCAGCGGATTGCGCAGCAGCCCCTGCATGGCGGCGCCGCAGAGCCCCAGAGTGGCGCCGGTGACCAGCGCGATCAGGCTGCGTGGCAGGCGCACCTCGGTGAGGATCAGGCCATAGACTCCGCCCTGATCCGTGACCATCTCGGCGAGGGCTTGGCTGAGGGGGATCGATTGTGCGCCGATGGTGAGGGAGAGCAGAAACAGCAGCCCGCTGCTGGCCGCCAGCAGTGGCAGCAGCCAGCGTTTCTCTGGTTGGAGATTGGTGTTCACAGTTGTCGCTCCCGGTGGAGAGCCTCTACCGCATCGACAAACATCGGCCCACCACAGATCCAGTGTTTGAAATCGACCACCGTGAACGGCTCCTCCGGGCGCAGGGCGCGGAGCGCGGGGTGCTGCAACAGGCGTTCGGCACGGGATGCATGCTCGCTGGAGACCGGTGAGGTGAAGATGCGTTTGGGCTGTGCCAGCAGCAGGCGCTCCAGATCGATGGGCTGAAAGCCTTCAATGTCCGCTTCCGCTGCCAGGTTGCGCCAGCCCGCCAGCAGCAGGGCGCTGTGCTGCAGAGTGCCGAGTCCGGCGGTGTATCCGCGGGGTTGATAGAAGATGGCGCCGGGTGGTTCGCCATCGTGACTGATATCGAGGTTCGCCAGCCGTTGCTGCATCTCGTCGATCATCTGCTGCGCGCGTGCCTGCTGGCCGAGCAGTTGCCCCATCTTCTGAATGTTCTGTTGGATCGCCGCTAGGTCATTGGCTGTCGGGATCACCTCCACCCGCAGACCGAAGCGGCGCAGCGCCTGTAGCAGGCGCGGATCGCTGTAGGGGCTGGCGAGGAGTAGATCGGGGCGTAGCGTGAGCAGTTCTTCGATGCGTGCATGGTTTTGCGGCAGTTGCTTGGCTGCCTCGGCGACAAAGGAGTTTTCCGGGCGACTGGCCAGGTGGCTCACCGAGGCGATCTGCTCCGGCTCGGCCAGCAGCACCAGCAGCTGGTCGCTGCAGAGATTGATTGAAACCACCCGCTCGGGCGCTGCGCCAAAGGCGTAGGTACAGACTGTCAGCAGCAGCCAGAGCAGGGTGGTGAAGGGAGCTGATTGGTGCAATGGATATCGGTCGTTAGGGAGTCAGAGAATTCTGCCGAGTGCCGCGCAAGCGGGTGAGGCTGGTATCATAACCGATCGCCCTTGAGCCGCTGTATTGTTTGTCCAAGTGCCCAGATCCATCCACGGCTCCCGCCCGCCGGATGAGTGGTTTTGCCAGTCGCGGCCAATGCTAGACTTGTTCCCTTGACTCTCCGTTTTTTGTCCCTATTATTAGCACTCAGTCGAGGCGAGTGCTAACAGCGCTTGCCTCGGATAATTAGAAAACCAACCATTTAAACCCAATCAGGAGAATACACTCGATGAATATTCGTCCGTTGCACGATCGTGTGATCGTTCGTCGTATGGAAGAAGAGCGCACCAGCCCTGGCGGTATCGTGCTGCCCGATGCTGCCACCGAAAAGCCCATGCAGGGCGAGATTCTTGCGGTTGGCAAAGGCAAGATCAACAACAACGGCGAGGTCACCCCGCTGGATGTGAAGGTCGGCGACAAGGTGCTGTTTGGTAAATACTCCGGCACCGAGGTCAAGGTCGATGGTGAAGAAGTACTGGTGATGCGCGAAGAAGACATCATGGGTGTCATCGAAGGCTAAAGCCAGCTATCAGGCACGTGTCGAGCGCCGCTGGCGGCCGCTCCACGCTCCCCTATCAATCTTTAATCAAGGAACTACTCAATGTCCGCAAAAGAAGTTAAGTTCGGTGATGATGCCCGCGTTCGTATGATGAATGGCGTCAATATCCTCGCCAATGCCGTCAAGACCACCCTCGGCCCCAAAGGCCGCAACGTGGTGCTTGAGAAGTCCTACGGTGCCCCCACCGTGACCAAAGATGGCGTTTCTGTCGCCAAAGAGATCGAACTCTCCGACAAGTTCGAAAACATGGGTGCACAGATGGTGAAAGAGGTCTCCTCCCAGACCTCCGACGTGGCCGGTGACGGCACTACCACTGCCACCGTACTGGCCCAGGCGATCGTTCGCGAAGGTCTGAAGGCGGTTGCCGCCGGGATGAACCCGATGGACCTGAAGCGCGGTGTCGATAGCGCTGTCTCTGCCGCAGTCAAGGAACTGAAGTCGATTTCCAGACCCTGCTCTGACGACAAGGAGATCGCCCAGGTCGGTACCATCTCCGCCAACTCCGATGAGAACATCGGCAACATCATCGCCGAGGCGATGCAGAAGGTGGGCAAGGAAGGCGTGATCACTGTGGAAGAGGGTTCCGCCCTCGACAACGAGCTGGATGTGGTAGAAGGCATGCAGTTCGACCGCGGCTACCTCTCCCCCTACTTCGTCAACAACCAGCAAAGCATGACCGCCGAGTTGGAAGACCCCTACGTGCTGCTGCACGACAAGAAGATCTCCAACATTCGCGACCTGCTCCCGGTGCTGGAAGGTGTGGCCAAAGCGGGCAAGCCGCTGTTGATCGTCGCCGAAGACGTGGATGGCGAGGCACTGGCGACCCTGGTCGTCAACAACCTCCGCGGCATCGTCAAGGTTGCCGCCGTCAAAGCCCCCGGTTTCGGTGATCGCCGCAAGGCGATGCTGCAGGATATTGCGATCCTCACCGGCGGCACCGTGATCTCTGAAGAGGTGGGTCTGAGCCTGGAGAAGGCTGGCCTGAGCGAGCTGGGCACCGCTAAGAAAATCGTCATTACTAAGGACGAGACCACCCTCATCGATGGCGCCGGCGCCGAGAACGACATCAAGGCCCGGGTCGAGCAGATCCGCGCTCAGATCGAAGAGACCAGCTCCGACTACGACCGCGAGAAGCTGCAGGAGCGTGTCGCTAAGCTGGCCGGCGGTGTGGCCGTGATCAAGGTTGGTGCCGCCACCGAGGTCGAGATGAAAGAGAAGAAGGCTCGCGTCGAAGACGCCCTGCACGCCACCCGTGCTGGCGGTGGAAGAGGGTGTGGTACCCGGCGGCGGTGTTGCCCTGGTGCGTGCCCTGCAGGCGGTCAAGGCGCTCAAGGGCGACAACCATGATCAGGATGTGGGCATCACCATCGCCTGCCGCTCCATGGAAGAGCCGCTGCGCCAGATCGTTGCCAACGCTGGTGGCGAGCCGTCAGTGGTGCTGAACAAGGTGGGCGAGGGCGAAGGTAACTTCGGCTTCAACGCCGCTAACGACACCTACGGTGACATGATCGAGATGGGTATCCTCGATCCCACCAAGGTGACTCGTTTCGCGCTGCAGAATGCCGCCTCCGTGGCCGGTCTGATGATCACCACCGAGTGCATGGTGGCCGAAGAGGCAAAGGATGAGCCAGCTGCTGCACCCGATATGGGCGGCATGGGTGGTATGGGCGGAATGGGTGGCATGGGCGGCATGATGTAATCATCCCCCCCCATCCAGCCTTAGCCTGGAGAAGCCCCGCAGCGAAAGTTGCGGGGCTTTTTTTGTGCCTGTAGCACCGCTCATGCCACAAATGGCAGATTATAGGGCGGGCCATGCCCGCTGGCAGCATTGGGTTGGCGCCCATGGGGCGCCCTATGTAACAGACACGCGCCCGCCGATTATTCATTGCCAATGTCGGTGGGTAGTTTCAAATCTCCACCCCAATCGCTGGGTAACCACCATTCCCCTACGTGGCGATGAAAGGTAGACCAGGGCCAATCGACTACGCGTTCTACCAGCCCATGTTTGAGCGGGTTTATGTGGACGTAATCGAAATGCCGAGCGTAGTCGATTCCATTATCGATGTGGTGGCCAGAAACGTGGCTGCCAATAGGGCGAGCATGCGGCCCGCCGGCAGCGTTGGTTTGGCGCCTGTGGGGGCCCTATTCGTATGCGCCGATATCCGGTGCCTTGCCGTTGTATTTCAGGCTCACCCCTTGACCCTTGCGCCAACTGAGGGGGTGGTCGAGGCGCAGGGTGTTTGTCGCGTAGTCGATGCTGATGATCCGTGTGCTTTGGGTATCGCCATCGAGCTGGATCTGGTCGCCCTGTTCGCCGGGGATGCCGAAGCCGTCGTAGAAATAGGCGGCATCTTTTACCTTCATCTCGGTGCCGCTGCCGGCGCTGCTGGTCTGGGTGAGAAAAGTACCGGCGTCGATCAGCGGGCTGTCGTCCCGCAGGCGGTAGTCGTGGTTGGCTGGGTCGATGAAGTGGGGGGCGGCGATCACCAGGCCGTGCTGAAAGTTGGGGTCTTGCCGGTTCATCTGGGTGATGGTCAGCTGGGGGCGCTCCGGGCCGCGGTTGCCGTTACCGTAGATCGCCAGGTAGGGACCATCGCCGCTGGCGCTGATGATGGCGGTGTGGTCGAACCGGTAGCCGTCGCGGCGGTCGAGGTAGAGCTGCACCGGCTTGCCCTTGAGGATCTGGTTCCACCAGGCCCAGCGGCTGTCATTGTTGACGAAACGGCTGCCGCCGAGCAGGTTGTTGGTGAAGCGGTTATCCTCAAACTGGCCACCCTTGCGGCTGCGTTGCAGCCAGATGCCGGCGAACTGGGAGGCGTAGAAGAGGTTGTTGTAGACCCGGTTGCCCCAGTTGTGCCGCGCCTCCTTACCGTAGAGCGCCATGCGCAGGCCGGGGCCGGTGGTGTCGTGGAAGCGGTTGTGGCGGATGATCCCCTGCTGACCGGCGTACTGGATGCCGGAGAAGGGGGACTTGTTGCCGGAGTTGGCGGTGTAGTCGAACTCGTTGGCCTCGATCAGGTTGCGCCGGGTGGCGTTGTATTTGCGGGTCTTCACCTGACCATCGCAGTCGTAGACCTCGCCGCCCTTCTGTCGCTCATTGTAGAAGTAGTTGTTGCGCAGCACGTTGTAGTTGCCACAGCGGATATCCCACAGCGCGTGGTGGGCGTTGCGGATGGAGTTGCCCTCCACCAGGTTGCGCTCTGAGTCGACCAGCGAGAGCGCGTCGTCCGCGTTGCCTTTCAGGGTGTTGTTGATGAAGCGGTTGTGGCTGGCGTGGAAGAAGAAGATGCCCGACTTGGAACCGGCTCTGTCGTAGGCCTGGCTGAAGTGGTTGTCGCGCACGATGTTGTTGTGGGCCTCCAGGAAGTAGAGCCAGCGCCCTACCTTCTCGACATTGAAGCCTTGGATCACTACATATTCCCGGTTGCTCAGGTCGATCGCTGGTTTTAGCTTTTTACCGGTGATGATGACCGTCTCCGACTGGTAGTTGCGGAAGGTGACAAAGTTGCCCTCAGTGCCGGAGTTGCGCACCTTCAGCTGCGCCTTGAAGCGGCCCTCGCGAACATAGACGGTGTCGCCGGCATGGGCCGCTCTGCTTGCCTCGTCGAAGGAGTTATAGGCGGTGTCGCTGCCGCCGCTACAGCTGCGGCTCTCCGGGGTGTAGTTGGTGCAGCTCGACTTGCCGATCTGGTTGTCGACGAACAGGCGGTTGCCGTTGCTGATGGCCGTTGTCTGATCCGCGCTGATCCCAAGTGTGGGTGGTGTGGCCGGGCTGGGGCTTCCGCTATAGGCGGAGGGCGTTAGCCCCGAAAGCGAAATGGAGAGAAGCAGAGGAAGCAGGTTGCGGTTGTCCATGAATGCCCTTTCTGAGAGTGCTGAGGTGGCACTCTATTGTAGGGCTTGGAGGGAAAGGAAATCCTTGTTTTGTTCGTAAGCCTGGTGGAGTGGCCGACTGTTTGGCAGCTGTATAAGGCGGGCCATGCCCGCCGTCAGCATTGGATTGGCCCCCCCCTCATTGACAGGATCTAGCCTTCGGACTCGAAGGCGCCGATATCCGGTGCATTGCCGTTGTACTTTAGGCTCACCCCCTGGCCGCTGCTCCAGCTCAGAGAGCGGTCGAGGGTCAGGGTGTTGTTTGCGTAGTCCACTGCGACCACGATGGCGGTGGCGCTGTTCCCCTCCAGCTGGATCTCGTCGCCCTGTTCGCCAGGGAATGCCGAATCCGTCGTAGAAGTAGGCGGCATCTTTTACCGGCAGGGTGGTGCCGCTGCCAGCGCTGGCGGTCTGGGTGAGAAAAGTACCGGCATCGATCATCGGACTGCCTGCCTTGAGGTGGAAGTCACGCCCCCCTTCGTCAACAAACGCCGGCTGCGCAACCATGTTATTGCGGAACTTGCCGGGTTCGTTGCTGTTCCACCAAGCGACAGAACGTTGTGGATCGATGCCGGATTCGCGAAAGCCGTTGCCGTAGGTGATCAGGTAGGGCTGGTCGGGGTTGGCGTGGGCGAAGGCGTTGGTGTCGAACAGGTAGCCTGAGTCGCGGCTCAGGTAGAGCTGCACCGGTTCGCCTTTCAATTCATTGTTCCACCAGCTCCAGCGGTTGTCGTTGTTGACGAAGCTGCTGCCGCCGAGAATGTTGTTCTTGAAGATGTTGTCGCTCACGCTGTGCTTTGGTTGGATCCAGACGCCGGCGAAGTCGGAGCTGTGCATAACGTTCTGATAGACCCGGTTGCCGGTGACATGGTTGGCCTCGGTGCCGTAGAGTGCCAGGCGAAGGGCGGGGCCGGTGGTGTCGTGGAAGCGGTTATGGCGGATGATGCCGTCCTGGCCGCCATACTGGATGCCAGAAAAGGGCGACTTGTTGCCGGAGTTGGCGGTGTAGTCAAACTCGTTGCCCTCGATCAGGTTGTGCTTGGTGGCGTTGTATTTGTAGGTTTTGACTTGGCCGTCGCAGTCGTAGACTTCGCCATCCTTCTGCCGTTCGTTGTAGAAGTAGTTGTTGCGCAGCACGTTGTAGTTGCCGCAGCGGATATCCCACAGGGAGTGGAAGGCGTTGATGATACTGTTGCCCTCCACCAGATTGCGCTCCGAATCGACCAGCGAGAGTGCATCGTCCTCGTTATCTTCCAGGGTGTTGTTGATGAATCGGTTGTGGCTGGCGTGGAAGAAGAAGATGCCCGCCTTGGAGCCGGCCGAGTCATAGGCCTGGCTGAAGTGGTTGTCGCGCACGATGTTGTTGTGTGCCTCGAGGAAGTAGAGCCAGCGTCCGACCTTGTCCACATTAAAGCCCTGGATCACCACATACTCCCGGTCGGTCAGGTCGATCGCCGGGGCCAGTGTGGCGCCGGTGATGGTGACCGTCTCCGACTGGTAGTTGCGGAAGGTGACAAAGTTGCCTTCAGTGCCGGAGTTGCGCACCTTCAGCTGCTCTTTAAAGCGGCCCTCGCGCACATAGACGGTGTCGCCAGCCTGGGCCACAGCGGTCGCGCCGTCGAAAGTGTTGTAGGCGGTGTCGCTGCCGCCGCCACAGCTGCGGCTCTCGGGAGCGTAGTCGTTGCAGCTTGAGCTGCTGATCTGGTTGTCGACGAAGAGGCGGTTACCGGTAGCGATGACTGCGGCCTGATCCACGGTAATCTCAAACGCCGGCAGTGAGACCTGGTGGGTGCCGTCGCTGACATGCACCCGAATGCCGCTATGATGGCCGAGATCACCTGCATGCGGGGAGCCGCTGATGGTGCCGGTGACGGCATCGAAGCGGGCCCAAGCCGGCAGGCCGCTGACGCTGAAGGTCAGGGGATCGCCATCCGGATCGCTGGCCGCCGGAGTAAAGCTGTAGCTGCTGTTCTCCTCGATGCGGCTCGGCGGGGTGCCGGAGATCTCGGGTGCCCGGTTGGCGGTTGTGGTCGATGTGGTGGTTGAACTTGAATCGCTGCTGCCAGTACCAGAGGTGAAACCTGTGGTAGTGCTGATGGCGATCGAACTACCGCTAGAGCTGCCGCCTGAANTGCTACTGGTGTTGGCAGTGGTGCTGCTTACCACTGTACTGCTGTCGTCACAGGCGGAGAGCAGTAGCCCCGAAAGCGAAGTGGAGAGAAGCAGAAGTAGCAGGTTGCGGTTGTTCATGAACGGCCTTTCTGAGATTGCTGATGTTGCGGGCTAGAATAGGAGGTTGCGGGAAACAAAGTCCTTGCCTGCTTCGCAATCCTGGTGGGCAGGAGCGCCTGACAGTCGGGAAATCTTACAAAATGTGAACCGCTTTCGGCCTGGGTGGGAACCCGGTCCGCCACGAGGGGGATTGTGCGGCGTTGAATGGCGGTGTTTGCGGATTCGCAAAGTCGTGGTGGCTATGGCGTTGTTACCATTAGTAACCCGTATTACCTGTTGGTGAAGAGAGATGGACAGAGGAACTCGCAACTACGTGGTCTTTTTGGTTTTGCTGGTGCTCGGTCTGGCGCTGCTGTTCGGCTATGAAAGCCCGAAAGTCAGCGAATTGAACCAGCGTCTCGCAGCTGATCCGGAGCTGAACAGCTTCAGCTACCGTTTCCGGGTGGTGCGGCTCGATGGGCGCAAGGCGGTGATGAGTACGCCGCGCTCCACTGAGGTTCCGGTGGAGCGGATTCTGCACCTGCTGTTTGACGATCTCACATCCCGCCAGACCAGCGGTCCGCGCTTTCAGCAGGCACAGCGTGAGCTGGCGCGAATCCAGACCAAAGCCCGAGACATGGTGCTGGCCGACCCGGCGGTCGAACGGGTGAGCTGGGAACTCGACCGAGACTGGCTGATGCAGCATGGGGTGCAGCTCGTTCCATAACCGATCATCAGTCTGATTGAGTCGCGCATGGTAGGGCAGTAAGCTGTTCCCTCTTTCCCCAGAGTGGCCAAATTAGGGACTGGTATGTCCGACGCAATTGCCGAGAGTGTGGAGGTGGAGTGGTCCGCCTGGTGCGAGACGCTGGCCGATGCCGGCGAGCGGGTGCCCGATACTGCAGCCCTGGTGGCAGACCTGAAGCGGGTCTGGGAGGCGAGCGGTTATGTGGCGCAGAGTTGCAAGCGGGATCCGGGGCTGCTGCCGGGGCTGCTTAACAGTGGTCAGCTGCAGTCGAGCTACACCGCTGGCGAGATGGCAGGTCAGCTAGCAGAGCGACTGGCGGATGCCAGCGACGAAACCGCCCTGCACAAGATCCTGCGCCAGTTCCGCCGCCAGCAGATGGTGCGCATCATCTGCCGCGACATTGCCGGCTGGGCGCCGCTGGGTGAGACCCTGGAAGACCTCTCCGAACTGGCCGACATCACCATCCAGCAGAGTCTGGTGCTGCTCTATGACTGGACCTGCCGGGAGATGGGTACGCCGCGCAACGCCGCAGGCGAGGCCCAGTCCTTGCTGGTGCTCGGCATGGGCAAGCTGGGCGCACGCGAACTCAATCTCTCCTCCGATATCGACCTGATCTTTGCGTACCCGGAGCCAGGCGAGACCGATGGCCCGCGGCCGCGCAGCAAGAGCGGTTCTTCATTCGCCTCTGCCAGCGTCTGGTGCAGGCGCTCGATACCGTCAACCCAGACGGTTTTGTATTTCGCGTCGACACCCGCCTGCGTCCCTTTGGCAGTGTTGGTCCGCTGGCGATGCACTTCGATGCCCTGGAGAACTACTACCACTCCCAGGCGCGGGAGTGGGAGCGCTATGCCATGATCAAGGCGCGCTTGGTGGCGGGTGATCCGGCGGCGGGTGAGGTATTGATGGCGCTACTGCGCCCGTTTGTTTACCGTCGCTACCTCGACTTTGGCGCCATCGAATCGCTGCGCAAGATGAAGCGCATGATCAGCGCTGAGCTGCACAAGAAGGGTATGGACGCCAATATCAAACTGGGGGCCGGCGGCATCCGCGAGATCGAGTTCATCGGCCAGGCGTTTCAGCTGATCCGCGGCGGGCGGGATTCCGAGCTGCAGATCCGGCCAATCCTACCGGTGTTGAAGCGGCTGCAGCAGAAAGAGTACCTGCCCGAATATGTGGTGCGTGAGCTGGCTGAGGCCTATGAGTTCCTGCGTCTGGTGGAGAACCGTATCCAGGCTTGGGCGGACCGCCAGACCCACCTGCTGCCAACGGATGAAGGATTGCGGCTGCGTCTGGCCCGGGCCATGGGCTTCGGCAGCTGGGAGCCGTTTGCCGCGGCGCTGGCGCGCCATCGGCAGCGGGTGCAGGGGCATTTTGACAAGGTATTTGCCGCGCCACAGGCCGAGGTAGAGAGTGACAGCCAGCCGCTGAGTGGCGTCTGGGATGAGAGTATGGAGCCGGAGGAGGCCCAGGCGGCGCTGGCCGAGGCTGGCTTTAATGCGGTGGCCGAGACCCACCGGCGGCTGCAGCAGTTTCACGGCTGCGCCGCCTGCCGTGGCCTGGGCGCGCGCGGTCGCGCCCGCCTCGGTGAGCTGATGCCGTTGCTGCTGGAAGCGGCGGGGCAGCAGGAGAATCCGGATCAGACCCTGCAACGGCTGCTTGATCTGCTCGAGTCGATCGTGCGCCGCACCGCCTATCTGGCGCTGTTGGTGGAGAGCCCGCTGGGGCTGTCGCAGCTGGTGCGGCTGAGTGGCGTCAGTCCCTGGATCACCCGGCTGTTGTCGCGGCATCCGATCCTGCTGGATGAGCTGCTCGATCCGCGTCGGCTCTACTCGCCGCTCAAGCGCCGGGAATTGGAGCAGGAGCTGGAGGTCCAGCTCGCCGGGATCGAGAAGGACGATTTGGAGCAGCAGATGGAGCGGCTGCGCCAGTTCACCCAGAGCAACATGCTGCGGGTGGCGGCGGCGGATATCACTGGACAGGTTCCGCTGATGGTGGTCAGCGACTATCTGACCGAGATCGCCGAGACCAGCATCGTGCGGGTGTCGAGCAGGCCTGGGCTGCGATGGTGCAACGCTACGGAGCACCGAAGGGGCTGGCGGTCGGCGAGAGCAGCTTCGTGGTGATCGGCTACGGCAAGCTCGGCGGCATCGAGTTGGGCTACAGTTCCGATCTCGATATGGTCTTTCTGCACGCCATTGACGATCAGTTTGCCGAGACAGACGGCGCAAAGTCGATCCCGGTGGAGGTTTTCTATGCGCGCCTGGCGCAGCGCATGATCCACCTCTTCACCACCCGCACCCCCTCCGGCATCCTCTACGAGGTGGATATGCGGCTGCGGCCCAACGGCAATTCCGGGATGATGGTCAGCTCGATGCGGACCTTCGAGAGTTATCAGCAGGAGAAGGCCTGGACCTGGGAGCACCAAGCGCTGATTCGTGCCCGCCCGGTGGCAGGTGACCCGAAGGCGAAGGCACGCTTTGAGGCGGTTCGCCGGCATATCCTCGGCCAGCCGCGGGAGGCGCAGCGGCTGCGCGCCGAGGTGCTGGAAATGCGCGAGAAGATGCGCCAGAGCCTGGATAAAAGCAGTGCCGCCCAGTTCGATCTGAAGCAGGGGCGGGGCGGTATCGTCGATATTGAATTTATGGTTCAATACGCGGTCCTTCGGTGGGCGCATCAACACCCCGAACTGCTGGAGTGGACCGACAATGTCCGGTTGCTGGAGACGTTGTCGCGGCTTGGTCTGCTGGCCGGCGACACCGCGGAGTTGATGACTGGCGCCTACAAGGTTTTCCGTGCGGTCTATCACCGCAACGCGCTCCAGGATCAAGCGGCGCTGATCGCCGATGATCAGCTGACAGAAGAGCGCGCCATGGTCAGGGAGGCGTGGGCCGACCTGATGGCAGAGTAGAAGCATTCGAGGCGTAGTTGATGATAGGAACAATGGCGGATCGCGATGGGGTCATCTGGCTTGACGGTGAGATGGTGCCTTGGCGCGAGGCAAAGACCCACGTACTGACCCACACCCTGCACTACGGCATGGGCGTGTTCGAAGGAGTGCGGGCCTACCACGCTGAACAGGGCACCGCCATCTTCCGGCTTGAGGAGCACACCGAACGGCTGTTCAACTCCGCCCATATCCTGGGGATGCAGATGCCCTTCGATCGCGACACCCTTAACGCGGCGCAGCGGGCGGCGGTGCGCGAAAATAACCTGGATTCCGCCTATATCCGTCCGATGTGTTTTTATGGCTCCGAGGGCATGGGGCTGCGCGCCGAAATCTCAAGGTGCATGTGATGGTCGCCGCCTGGGAGTGGGGCGCTTATCTGGGCGATGACGGCATCAACAAGGGCATCCGCATCCGCGTCAGTTCTTTTACCCGTCACCACGTCAACGCCACCATGTGCCGGGCCAAGGCCAATGGCAACTACATGAACTCGATGATGGCGCTGCAGGAGGCGCTGCACGATGGCTACGACGAGGCGCTGCTGCTGGATGCCAACGGTTTTGTCATGGAGGGCTCCGGCGAGAACATCTTCATCGTCCGCGACGGCGTTCTGCACACCCCCGATCTGACCTCCGCACTGGATGGCATCACCCGCAAGACGGTGATCGAGCTGGCCGGCGAGATCGGCGTGCCGGTGGTGGAGCGTCGCATTACCCGCGACGAGATCTACATCGCCGACGAGGCCTTCTTCACCGGCACAGCCGCCGAGGTGACACCGATCCGCGAGGTCGACAACCGCCAGATCGGTTCCGGTAGTCGCGGCCCGATCACCGAGCGGCTGCAGAAGATGTACTTCGACCAGGTCCACGGCCGCCGCGAGACCCGCCCCGAGTGGCTGGCGTACGTCTAACCCGCTGCTTTTCCAGAGGAAGATCCCATGTCTGAATCCAACGCACGCCCTGTCGGGCAGGAAGTGATCAAGGTCAAGCGTAGCGAGTTGCCGCTGAGCTGCCCGCCCCAAGACGCGCCGCTGGCGGCTATGCATCCGCGGGTCTACCTGCCGATCGAGAAGACGGGCAGCGCGGTCTGTCCCTACTGTGGCGCAAGCTACCAGCTGGACGACTGATCAGCGCCATCGGTTTGGGCTCCGCTTCCCCCATTCTGGTGGTCGGCCCCTCCTGGGCCGGTGATATGGTGATGGCTCAGAGCCTGTTCAAGGCGCTGAAACGGCGCGACCCCGAAGCATCTGTCGAGGTTCTCGCCCCCGGTTGGAGCAAGCCACTGCTGGCGCGTATGCCAGAGGTGGATGCGGCGATCGAGATGCCGCTCGGCCATGGCCGCCTCGGTCTGGCTGAGCGTTGGCGGCTCGGCCATTCGCTGCGCAATCGTGGTTACTCTCAGGCGATCCTCCTCCCCAACTCCCTCAAATCGGCGCTGGTCCCCTTCTGGGCTAGGATCCCTCTACGTACCGGTTGGATCGGTGAGCTGCGCTACGGTCTGCTCAACGATGCCCGCCGGCTCGACAAACAGCGCTGGCGTATGACGGTGCAGCGCTTCGTGGCGCTGGCCCAGCCCGCCGGGGAGCATGAGCTGCCGGAGATTGAGCCCCCGGCGCTGCAGGTTGACCCCGCCGAGCGCCAGCGGGCGCTGCAGGCGCTGGGACTGAAGAAAGGCGAACGGCCACTGCTGGCGCTCTGCCCTGGTGCCGAGTTTGGTCCCTCCAAGCGCTGGCCCGAGGCCCACTATGCGGAGCTGGCCAACCACTATCTCTCCCAGGGCTGGCAGGTCTGGCTGTTTGGGGCCGACAAGGATCAGCCTGCTTGCGCCGAGATCGATCGGTTGAGCGACGGGGCCTGTGTCGATCTGGCCGGGCGTACCACCCTGGCGCAGGCGGTGGATCTGCTCTCCCTGGCCGATGCGGTGGTCAGCAACGACTCTGGGTTGATGCACGTCGCAGCCGCGTTGGATCGCCGTCTGGTGGCGGTATATGGCTCCACCGACCCCGGTTTCACGCCGCCGCTGAATTCCCGTTCCAAGGTGGTGCGGTTGGGCCTCGACTGTAGCCCCTGCTTTCAGCGTGAATGCCCGAAAGGCCATCTCGACTGCCTCAACAGGCTGCCGGTAGAGTCGGTGATCGATGCGCTGGAGGCGCTACCCCGATGAGAGTGCTGTTGGTCAAGACCTCCTCCCTGGGAGATCTGATCCACAGCTTGCCGGCGCTCAGCGATGCGCAGCGGGCGATCCCCGGTATCCGCTTCGACTGGCTGGTGGAGGAGGGCTTCGGCGAGATCCCCGCCTGGCACCCGGCGGTGGAGCGGGTGATCCCGGTAGCACTGCGGCGCTGGCGTAAAGCGCCGCTGCAGGCCTGGCGCAGTGGCGAGTGGCGGTGCTTCCGCACGCTCTTGCGTGAGCGCGAGTATGATCTGGTGATCGATGCTCAGGGGTTGCTGAAGAGCGCCCTGCTGGCAGTGCAGGCGCGGGGTGAGGTGGTCGGCCTGGATGTTNATTCGGCGCGGGAGCCTCTCGCCTTCCTCGGCTACGACCGCTGTTTCAGCGTAGCCAAGGGGCAACACGCGGTAGCCCGGCTGCGCCAGCTATTTGCTGCCGCCCTTGGCTATCCTCTGCCAGAGAGCGCGGCCGATTTTGGCATCGCCTCTCGCTTTCAGCAGGCCGATCCTGCAGCACCGCCCTACCTCTTCTTTTTGCATGGCACCACCTGGCAGAGCAAACACTACCCCGAGTCCCAGTGGCGGGAGCTGATCGGGTTGGCCGCCGAGGCGGGTTTTAAGGTGCAGCTCTCTTGGGGCAGCCCGGCGGAGCGGGAGCGTGGCCTGCGCCTGGTCAAGAGTAGCGCCAGCGCCAAGCTGATGCCGCGCCTACAGCTGAGTGAATTGGCGGCGCTGCTCGCCGGAGCGGCCGGGGTGGTCTCGGTCGATACCGGCCTAGCCCATCTGGCTGGGGCATTGGGGGTGCCAAGCGTCGTGCTGTTTGGTCCCACCGCAGCGGGCCTGACCGGGTTGATTGGCGCGCGCCAACAGAATCTCCAGGCGGCGATGAAGTGTGTACCCTGTCTGAGGCGGCGCTGCCCGCTGTCGGATCTGGGCGAGCCGCTCTGCTTTCAAACCCTGTCGCCGCCGCAGGTCTTTGCGCAACTGCAGGCGAACATGGCACAGTCGCTTCCTGATCCAGAGTGAGCGAAGAGTGACCATGCGAGTCAGCGGCTTTACCTTTCTGCGCAACGGCGTGCTGTTGGGCTATCCCTTCATCGAGAGCATCCGTTCAGTGTTGCCGATCTGCGACGAGTTTGTGGTGGCGGTGGGGCAGAGTGACGACGGTACCCGTAAACAGATCGAGGCGATCGGCAGCGACAAGATCCGTATCATCGATACTCAGTGGAACGAGGCGATGCAGGACCGCGGCTATGTCTATGCCCAGCAGAAGATGATCGCCCACTTCAACTGCAGCGGCGACTGGGCCTTCTATCTGGAGGGGGATGAGGTGCTGCATGAGGATGATCTGGATAGCATCCTCGCCAGTATGCAGCGTCACCTGGATGACCCGCAGGTGGAGGCGCTGGTGTTCGACTACCACCATTTCTACGGTAGCCCGGAGTGGCTGGCAGTCAGTCCAGGCTGGTATCGGCGCGCACCGCGGATCATCCGCAACTCGATTCGCAGCTACTCCCCCGATGGGCTGTTTTTTGTGGTGATGGATCGAAACAAGCAGGGCCGCTATCCGCGGGCTGCGTTGGCGAATGCGCCGATCTACCACTACGGCCATGTGCGCAGCAGCGAGCGGATGCGCGAGAAGATCAATCAGGTGAGTCGCTACTGGGGCCATCAGCCGCCTAAGTTTGAAGGCTACGCCATCGACCCTCAGGCGCTGGCGCGGTTTCAGGGAACTCACCCGGCGGTGATGGTCGACTGGCTGGCGCGAGATGCGCAGCAGAGCTTTGTCCCTGATCCTGACTACCTGCCAACCCGCCGCGAACTGAAACACCGTCGGGCGATGCGTCTGGAGCGCTGGTTCGGGCTGGAGTTGAGCAAGAAGCACTACAAGCTGGTCCGGGATTGAGGCAGATGAGCGCACGCCCCCAATGGCAGCAGCAGAGCGATGAGCTGGCCCGCGGGATGGCGGTGGCGGCGGCCTTTGCCATCCCGCTGCCCACCGCCTGGGTGGGTATCACGATGGGGTTGTTCCTGCTGTTCTGGATCGCTAGCGGCGACTTTGCCAACAAGTGGCAGCGGGTTCGGCAGAATCCGGTGGCGCTGATGGCGCTGGGGCTGTTTGCTCTGTTGGGTCTGGGGGTGAGCTATTCGAGTGTGGGTCTTAGTGAGGCGCTTGAAGGTTGGGGGGCCTATCACAAGCTGATCTATATCGCGCTGCTGGTGTCGGTGCTGAATGAGCCGAAATGGCAGCAGCGGGCGTTGATGGCCTTTGTGCTGGCGATGCTGTTGGTGCTGCTGCTCTCCTATGCGCAGCTGCTGGGGTTCTGGCCGGAGGGCAAGCCAGAGCAGGAGTTTGCGCCATTCAAGGGGCGTATCGCGCACAACTTCTTTATGGCCTTCGCTGCCTATCTGGTGTTCGATCTGTTTATGCGTCAGCCAGCCCGGCGTCTGTTGTGGGCTGGCATCCTGCTGCTGATGCTCTACAACATCCTGGTGATGGTGCCGGGGCGCACCGGGCAGCTGGTGTTGTTTGTGATGGTGGTGTTGGCCACCTGGCACCATTGGCGCTGGCGCGGCCTGCTGGTCGGAGCGCTGTTGACACTGGCGCTGGGAGCTGCGGCGATGCAGTTTTCCGACGGTTTCCGGCCGCGGATGCAGGCGCTACTGGATAATGCCAGCAGTTACTTTGAGGGAGGGGCAGCAGAGAGCTCCACCGGTCTGCGTCTCTCCTACTATGAAAACTCCATCGAACTGATCCTGAAGCATCCCCTGATCGGTACCGGTACCGGCAGCTTTATCCACGAGTACCAGCAGCACGCCAACGCCAAGGGAGTGCCGCTGACCGATAATCCCCATAACGAATATCTCAATCTGGGGGTGCAGCTGGGGCTGCTCGGTATGGGCGCACTGTTGCTCTTCTTCCTGTTGCAGTGGCGTTTTGCCGGTTTGATGCGGCCGGAACAGCGGAGACTGGCTCAGGCGCTGGTGTTGGCGATGGCGTTGGGCTGCCTCTTTAACTCCTTCCTGATGGACCACGGTGAGGGCAAGTTCTATGTGATCCTCGCCGGGATCCTGTTTGCCAGGACCAGAGAGGCCACCGCCCAGGCGCTGCGCGAGGGCACGCCCGCCTCCCTCAGCGTGATCGTCATCACCCGTAACGAGGCGGCGCGGATCCGTGCCTGCCTGGAGTCGGTGAGCTGGGCCGACGAGATCCTAGTGCTCGACTCCGGCAGTAGTGACGAGACTCTGGCGATCTGTCGAGAATACACCGACAAGGTGTTTGTGAACCGCGACTGGCAAGGCTTCGGCGTGCAGAAAAACCGGGTGCTCGACAAGGCCAGAGGCGACTGGGTGCTGTCGATTGATGCGGATGAGCAGGTGCCCGAGGCGCTGCAGGCGGAGATCCACCAACTGCTGGTGTTGGCTGATGAGGCCCCGGCAGTCTACAAGATTCCTCGGCTCTCCTCCTACTGTGGCCGGCAGATGCGCCACGGTGGCTGGTGGCCCGACCATGTGGCACGGCTGTTCCGTCGCGGCAAGGCGCGCTTCAGCGATGATCTGGTCCATGAACGACTGCTGTTCGTGCCACCGGCGGGGCGTCTGGAGAACCCGCTCACCCACCAGAGTTTCGACAACCTGGAGCAGGTGCTGGAGAAGGTCAACCGTTACTCCAGCGCCAGCGCCGAGCGGATGCTGCAACAGGGCAAGCGGGGTGGGGTCGGCAAGGCATTGCTGCGTGGTCTCTGGAGCTTCCTGCGCGGTTATATCTTGCGCGCCGGCTTTCTCGATGGCGCGAGGGGTTGATGCTGGCGATCTCCAATGCCGAGGGGGTCTACTACAAATACCTCAAACTCTATTACCTGGGACGGCGTCGGTGAGAGTGAGTCTGATCGTCACCAGCTACCAGTGGCCGGAGGCGCTCGCCTGTGTTGTGCAGAGCCTGTTCCGGCAGAGCCGGCTGCCGGATGAGATCATCGTCGCCGATGATGGCTCAGGGCCTCAGACCCGTGAGCGGATCGCGCAGCTGGCAGTGAGCGCGCCCTGTCCGCTGCATCACGTCTGGCAGCCGGATCAGGGGTTTCGTGCGGCGGCGATCCGTAACCAGGCGGTGGCCCGAGCCAGCGGCGACTATCTGATCTTTCTCGACCACGACTGCATCGCCTTCCCCCATTTTGTCGAGCGCCAGCTGGACCTCGCCGAGCCGGGCTGGTTTGTCGCCGGCAACCGCCTGCTGCTGAATCCCAGCCTCAGTCGGCGGGTGCTCGACGGCGAGCTCTGGCCGCCGGACTGGAGCGCCAGGCAGTGGCTCACCGCCCGTCTTAGCGGCGGGGTCAATCGCCTGTTACCGCTGCTGCGGATCGGTGAGGCGCGCTTCCGCAAACGCCGGGCACGGCGCTGGCAGGGGGCGCGGAGCTGTAATCTGGCGCTCTGGCGGGAGGATTTTCTTGCGGTGAACGGTTTCGATGAATCGTTCCAGGGCTGGGGACATGAGGATGCTGATCTGGCGGCACGACTGATCGCCAGTGGCCGCTATCACAAGGATGGCCGTTTTGCCCTGCCAGTGTTGCATCTCTGGCATGCAGAGAATCCCCGTGCGATGGAGGCGGAGAATCGCCAGCGGCTGGAGGCAACCCTTTTGGGTGAGCGCAGTGCCTATGCCGAGCAGGGGGTGAGTCGTTACCTGAATCCGACGCTGGAGGCGGGTGGTGGCTGAACTGCCTGCGTTCAAGCCGCTGCAGCGGCCTCTCACTAAACCACCTAAGCGAGTGCTGCTGATCGCTACCCGGCAGATCGGCGATGTGCTGCTGGCGACGCCGCTGTTGCGTTCGATGTGCCGTGCCTGGCCGGAGACGGTGATCGATGTCTTGGTCTATAAAAATAAGGGCCAGATGCTGCAGGGCAATCCCGATCTGAATCAGGTGATCGAGATCGAGGAGCACCCCGACTTCGCCCAGTACCGGGTGCTGTGGCGGCGTATCTTTCGCCGCTACGAGCTGGCAGTCTCGACGCTGGCGGGGGATCGACCGAATGTCTATGCGTTCCTGGCGGCGCCCAGGCGGGTCAGCCTAATCCCTGACCTGCTTGCCCAAGAGCCGTTGGAAACGCTGGATCAACCAGGGCTGGACCCTGCTCGATAATGTCCAGACCCACACCGTTGAGCAGAATCTGATGCTGGCGCGGGTGCTGGGCATCGCGCCGCTGCACCAGCTGGTACCGCCCGTCGCTGCGAGTGACCCCTTCGGTGAGCTGGGCGGATTCCTTGGCCGACATGCGTTTGTGCTGCTCCACCCCTTTCCCATGTGGCGCTACAAGCGCTGGACTGAGGCGGGCTGGCAGGCGCTGCTCACGCATCTTGCTGGGCGTGGTCTGAAACTGCTGATCACCGGCGGGCCAGACCCGGAGGAGCGTAGCTTCTGCGAGCGACTGGCGGCAACGCTGCCGGAGTCGGCGCTGGCAATCCCGGCGCGCTTTGGCTTCGGCGAGCTGGCGGCATTGATGCGTCACGCATCATTGTTCGTCGGCCCGGATACCGCCCTGACCCACTTGGCTGCCGCCTGCGGTACGCCAACTCTGGCGCTGTTCGGTCCGAGCAACCCGGTCAAGTGGGGCCCCTGGCCGAGCGGTTATGCCGATACTCAGCCGCCATTCAAGATGTATTCCGAAACAGCGCAGCGGGTGGCCAATGTGAGCCTGCTGCAGCCGCACTATGCGGAGGCCTGCGTGCCCTGCCGGGAGGAGGGGTGCGAGCGCCACAAGGGCAGTGCTAGCCTTTGCCTTGATCAGCTGTCGGCGCAGCGGGTTATCGTCGCAGTGGATGCGCTGCTGGTTGGTGAGTTGATCCTCGACTAACTGGCGAACTGGGTGTCGTAGAGTGTGCGATAGACCCCGTTGCGGGCCATCAGGCTGGTGTGGTCGCCCTGCTCGATGATGCGGCCCTGCTCCATCACCAGGATCCGGTCGGCGCTCTCGATGGTAGAGAGGCGGTGGGCGATGATCAGAGTGGTGCGGTTCTGTGTGAGGGTCTGCAGTGCCTCCTGGATGTAGCGCTCCGATTCGTTGTCGAGTGCCGAGGTGGCCTCGTCGAGGATCAGGATAGGCGCATCCTTGAGCAGCGCGCGGGCGATGGCAAGGCGTTGGCGCTGGCCGCCGGAGAGGCGGGTGCCATCTTCGCCGATCAGGGTCTCGATGCCGTCTGGCATCTGTTCGATGAACTCGATGGCGTGGGCGGCGCGAGCCGCCTCCAGCACCTTGTCGCGGGGGGTGCCGCGCATCAACCCGTAGGCGATGTTGGCCTCTACCGTGTCGTTGAACAGAGTGACATCCTGGCTCACCAGGGCGATGTTGTTGCGCAGCTGTGCCAGTGGCATCTCGCGGCAGTCGATGCCGTCGAGCAGAATCCGGCCCTGATTCAGCTCATAGAAGCGCGGCAGCAGGCTCGCTAGGGTGCTCTTGCCACTGCCGGAGGGGCCGACCAGGGCAACGGTCTCGCCGGTCGCGATCTTCAGGTCGATGTCGCGCAGGGCCGGCTCACTTGCGCCCTGGTAGCTGAAGTGGATCCTCTCGAAGTGGATCTGGCCGCTGAGGCGTTCGATCGGTCGCTGCCCCTGGTCTGCCTCGCTCGGCTCATCGACCAGGTCAAACACACTCTCTGCCGCCGCCAGCCCCTGCTGTAGTTGCTCGTTGATGCGGATCAGCTTTTTCAGCGGTGACAGCAGCATCACAATGGCGGCGATGAAGGAGACAAAGGAGCCGACGCTGAGCTGGTCGTTGAGCGATTGGATCGAGGCAAAATAGAGCATCCCGGCGAGTCCCAGCACCATTACCATCTGGCCGGCGGGTGAGCTGATCGAGGCGGCGGCGACGCGTTTCATGTGGTAGCGCCGCACCCAGTTGCTGATCTCGCGGAAACGGCCCGACTCGTAGGCCTGGCCACCGAACAGTTTGATCACCTGGTTGCCCTGGATCGCCTCCTCCAGTACATGGGTCATCTCTCCCATCGAGCTCTGGATCGAGTGGCTGAGGCGGCGTAGACGCTTGCTGATCAGGCGCACGATGAGCACGATGATCGGCGCCAGCAGGAACACCACCAGGGTCAGTCGCCAGTTGAGCCAGAGCATGTAGCTGACCAGCCCGAGCACCGCCACCGAGTCGCGCACCAGCACGATCAGTACCTCGGTGGAGGCGGCGGCCACCTGCTCGACGTTGAAGGTGACCTTGGAGAGCACTGTGCCGGTGGGGTTGTCATCATAGAAGCGGTTGGGCAGGCACAGTAGCTTGTCGAAGATCTGGTTGCGCAGGTCCATCACCACCCGGGTCGAGACCGCGTTGATGGTCATGGTACTGGCATAGCTGGTGAGGGCGCGCAGCAGGAACACGCCGACCAGGGCGAACGGCATCAGGCGGATCGTCTGCGGATCCTTCTCCACGAAACTGCCGTCGAGCAGTGGCTTGAGCAGTGCCGGCAGCATCGGTTCGGTGAGCGCCAGCAGCACGGTGAAGAAGATCGAGAGCGCAAACAGCCGGCGGTAGGGTTTGACGTAGCCGAGCAGCCGCAGATAGAGGGTCTTGCTGGTGAGTTTGGGCATGCGGGCTCGGTCCTGGCGGGGTGTAAAGAAATCCGTCGGCAATTCTACCGGGGCGGCTCAGTGATCACCAGTTGGTGCGGTGCTCATGCTATGATCGCGCTTTTCCTGTGACCCGGACGAGAGCGATGTCGATCGAAATTCCCAGCTTTGAGCAGGCCCGCATCCTGGTGGTGGGGGATGTGATGCTCGACCGCTACTGGCACGGCGAGGCGGTGCGCATCTCGCCGGAGGCGCCAGTGCCGGTGGTGCGGGTGGGCGAAGAGGAACAGCGCCCCGGTGGCGCCGGCAATGTGGCGCTGAATGTCGCCGCGTTGGGAAGCAACGCCATGCTGGCGGGGATCATCGGTGATGACGAGCCGGGTCGGATGCTGGGGGATATCCTTGATGCCGCCGGGGTCGACTGCCGTTTCGAATATCTGGATGGCCTTCCCACCATTACCAAGCTGCGGGTGGTCAGCCGTCACCAGCAGTTGATTCGCCTCGACTTTGAGGATGACTTCCCGGCCGCCGGCAGCGAGCTGCTGCTGGAGGCCTGCCGCGCAGTGATCGAAGAGGTCGATCTGCTGCTGCTCTCCGATTACGCCAAGGGCACCCTGCAGGATATTCAGGGGCTGATCGAGCTGGCCAGGCAGCACGGCAAGCCGGTGCTGGTGGACCCAAAACAGCAGGATTTCTCACTCTACCGTGGCGCCACCCTGCTGACCCCCAACCTGGCCGAGTTCGAGTCGGTGGTCGGTCCTTGCCGGGATCAGGAGGAGCTCGTCAGCAAGGGCCAGGCGCTGATCCGGCAGCATGATCTGCAGGCGCTACTGATCACCCGTGGTGAGCAGGGGATGAGCCTACTGCAGCGCGACCTGGAACCCCGACACATGCCGACCCATGCCCGCGAGGTGTTCGATGTCACCGGTGCCGGCGATACCGTGATCTCAGTGCTGGCGGCGGGCTTGGGGGCCGGGCTCAGCCTGGAGTTGGCCACCCACATCTCCAACGTGGCCGCCGGGGTGGTGGTCGGGAAACTTGGCACCGCCTCGGTGACGGTGGACGAACTTAAGGCGGCGATGCTCGAGCATCAGGCGACTCACCGCGGCGTGGTCAACGAAGATGGGTTGCTGCGGCTGATCGGCCTAGCCCGCATCCAGGGCGAGAGCATCGTTGTCACTAACGGTTGTTTCGACATCCTCCACCCCGGTCATGTCACCTATCTGGAGGAGGCGAGCCGCCTCGGCGACCGATTGGTGGTGGCGGTCAACGTGGACGAAACGGTGCGCCAGCTGAAGGGCGAGAATCGGCCGGTGAACGGCCTCGAGCACCGCATGCATGTGCTGGCAGCGCTGGCCTGTGTCGATTGGGTGGTGCCGTTCAGTGAAGAGACCCCAGAGCGGTTGATCTGCCGCCTCAAGCCCGATTTTTTGGTAAAAGGCGGCGACAACGATCCGGACAAGATCCCCGGCGCAGCCTGCACCCGTGAGGCGGGGGGCGAGGTGCGGGTGCTGAGCTATGTGGAAGGTGTCTCGACGACACGGATAGTGGAGTCGATCCGGGAGAGCTAGTCTGCATCCAGAAACTCGGGAATAGACGCGGAGCACCCGGAGGCACAGGGGTTGAAAATAACCTAATCGATTGAATTAATAGGTAATTAATTCTTTGCGACCTTTGCGTTTAGCATGCGCGTTTCCGGACGGACACTAGCGCTCTGCGACTGCAAGCCAGTTGTTGCGACGCGGTGAAAATCAAAGTGAAAACAGTCGAAACCGACATCGTCATCTTCGGCGGCGGCATCGCCGGTCTCTGGACCCTGACCCGCCTGCGCCAGGCCGGTTACGCCTGTCTGTTGCTGGAGTCGGGGTACCTCGGCGGGGTGCAGACGATGGCCTCCCAGGGGATCATCCATGGTGGCACAAAGTACGCACTGGCCGGCAAGCTGACTGGCTCCTCCCAGGCGATTCGCGAGATGCCACAGATCTGGCGTGACTGCCTAGCTGGCCGTGGCGAGATCGATCTGAGCCGGGTACGGCTACTCGCCTCGCATCAGCACCTCTGGTCGAATGGCATGCTCTCGCGGATGGCGGGTTTCTTCGCCGGTAAGGTGATGCAGAGCCGGATCAGCGAGGTGCAGGGGGAAGATCGTCCCGCACTGTTTCGTGACCCAGCGTTCCACGGCAGCGTCTACCAGCTCGATGAGCCGGTGCTCGACATCGCTTCCTTAATTATGGAACTGCAACGTCAACACGGCGACTGTTGTCTGCAGCTGGCGGGGCCAGAAGTGGTCGAGTTCTGTTCTGAAAACCATCTAAGGCTGCAGGGCGAGGATGGCCGTCAGCTGGAGATCCGCTCCCGGCGCATCCTGCTCAGTGCCGGTGCCGGTAACCAGACACTGCTGCGCCGGCTCGGCCGCGACACCCCGGCGATGCAGCGTCGCCCGCTGCAGATGGTGATGCTGCGTGGTGCACTGCCGCCGCTCTATGCCCACTGTCTCGGCGCCAGCGCCAATCCGCGCCTAACGATCACCAGCTACCCAGTGGCGGATGGCACGCAGGTCTGGTACCTGGGAGGCGAGATCGCCGAAAATGGCGTTGGCCGCGATGCCGATGCGCAGATAGCCGCGGCGCAACAAGAGCTGCAGGCGCTGCTGCCTTGGGTCGATCTGAGAGGCGTGCAGTGGGCGACGCTGAACGTGGATCGCGCCGAACCCCGCCAGCCTGACGGCAAGCGCCCCGATAATCCTTATCTGGAGGAACGGGATGGTGTGCTGGTCGGTTGGCCCACCAAGCTGGCCTTTGCGCCGCTGCTGGCGCGCCAGGTGGAGGCGCAGTTGCGCAGCGCTGGCATCGAACCAAATCTACCAGAGGTGGTGCCTGACTGGCCCGCCCCACAACGGGCAGCACTGCCCTGGGAACACGCACAATGGAGCTGAGACCGCTTGGCACGACCGGCATCCAGGTCAGCCCGCTGGGGCTGGGCACGGTGAAGTTTGGCCGCAACCAACAGGTGAAGTACCCGAGTCGGTTCGAGATCCCGGATGACCGGGCGGTGCGGGAGCTGCTGACGCTGAGCCGCGATCTGGGCATCAACCTGATCGATACCGCCCCCGCCTACGGCAATAGCGAGCAGCGCCTCGGCGAGCTGCTGCCTGGCAGTCGTCACGACTGGGTGATTGCCACCAAGGTGGGGGAGATCTTCGAGGCGGGCGAGTCGCGCTTCGATTTTTCCGCCGAGCATACCCGCGCCAGCGTGGAGCGCAGTCTGCGGCGCTTGAGAACCGACTATCTGGATCTGGTGCTGATCCACTCCCAGGGTAAGGATCTGCGAATCCTTGAACAGGAGCCAGTGCTGGATACCCTGCGTCAACTCAAACAAGAGGGCAAGCTGCGGGCCATCGGTATGTCGAGCAAGACCATTGAGGGTGGGCTGCAGGTGGTGCAGAAGTGCGATCTGGTGATGGTGACCTGTAATCTTGATTACAACGAAGAGCTGCCGGTGCTGCAGGCGGCGGCGGATGCGGGCAAGGGGGTGTTGGTGAAAAAGGGACTGATGAGTGGCCATCTGCAGGGGGCCGAGGGCGTTCTCCGCTCGATGGCGTTCATCTTCGACCAGCCCGGCGTCAGCAGCATGATCATCGGCACCATCAATCCGGCACATCTGCGTTCAAACGTGACGGCGATTGAGGCCGTCCTGGCTGGTCGCTGATGCGCGGCCTCTACACCTTGCTGGTCTATCTGCTGCTGCCGCTGGTGGTGCTGCGGCTCTTCTGGCGCAGCCTGCGCGCGCCGGCCTACCGGCAGCGCTGGCTGGAGCGGTTTGGTTCACTGCCGCTGGCCCTGCAGCAGGATTCGATCTGGCTGCATGCGGTCTCGGTGGGCGAGGTGCAGGCCGCCCAGCCGCTGATCCGTGAGCTGCTGCTGCGCTATCCGCAGATGCCGCTGGTGGTCACTACCACCACCCCCACCGGTGCCAGGCGGGTTGATGAGCTGTTTGGCGGTGAGGTGCACCACCTCTATGCCCCACTGGATGTGCCGCTGGTGGTGCGGCGTTTTTTCCGTGCCCTGCGACCGCGTATCCTGATCCTGATGGAGACCGAGATTTGGCCCAATCTGCTGCATGAGTGTCAGCGGCGGGGAGTGCCTTCACTGCTGGCGAATGCGCGTCTCTCGGCTCGTTCGGCGCGCCGCTATCAGCGGCTGGCTGGTCTGACTCGGCAGACCCTGCAGCGGATCGATCTGATTGCCGCCCAGGGTGAGCGGGACGCAGAACGCTTCATCGGCCTGGGTGCTATCTCCGAGCGGTTGCTGGTGAGCGGCAGTGTCAAGTTTGATCTGCGCCTGCCGGCGAGCCTGCGTGAGCAGGTCGATGTGCTGCGCCGCGAGTGGGGGCAGGAGCGACCGGTATGGATCGCTGCCAGCACCCACGAGGGTGAGGAGGGACCGATCCTTGAGGCCCACGCGCAGGTTCGTGAGCGTCTGCCGAATGCGCTGCTGGTGCTGGTGCCGCGTCATCCGGAACGTTTCGAGCGGGTCGCCGAGCTGGTGAGTGTCAGTCGGATGGCGATGGTGCGCCGCTCGCAGCAGCGTCCCTGCAGCGGGAGCACTGCGGTGTTTCTCGGCGACAGCATGGGGGAGCTGCCGTTGTTTCTCGGTGCTGCCGATCTGGCCTTCATCGGGGGCAGTCTGGTGCCGGTGGGTGGGCATAACATCCTCGAGGCGGCGGCCCAGGGGGTGCCGGTGGTGTTTGGCCCGCATGTGTTCAACTTTGCCGAGATCAGTGAGCTGTTTCTGGTCCAGGGTGCGGCCCGCCAAGTGCAGGATGTCGCCGGGCTGGTCGCCCTGTTGCTGAGCTGGCTGGGAGATGCCAGTCAGCGTAGCGTGGTGGGTGAGCGGGGCCGGGAGCTGGTGGAGGCCAACCGTGGTGCGCTGCAGCGGCTGCTGCAGCAGGTCGATCAGCTGTTAGCCGGCGGGCGGCGCTAACGAAAAAGTTGTGTGACCTCTTTGAAGTGGGCGTGGCCGGCGTCACTTAGCCACTCATAGGCGACCGATTCCGCATTGCTGATGATGACCTCGCCGCCACGCAAGCGTTCGATGGCGTTGCGGCGGTTATTGGATGAGCGGGAGGCGATAGCGTCTTCCACCACAAATACCTGATACCCCCACTGCTGCAGGCCGGATGCCGTCTGCAGCACACAGATGTGGGATTCCAGGCCAACGATGATGATCTGCTTACGCTCTTCGGCGCGCTCAAGCTCTTCCTCGAAGCCGGGGGCGGTGCAGCAGGAGAAGGCGAGCCTGTCTTTGGCATCCACCTCGGGGGCAAGGTGCTGGGTGATCTCAGGCAGGGTGCGTCCAAGGCCCTTGGCGTAGTGCTCCGAGAGCACCACTGGGATCTCCAGTATCCGGGCCGCCTGGCTCAGGCGGTTGATGTTGATTAGCATCTGCTCGCGATGCGGCGTGTACATCGCCTTCGCCAGCTTCTCCTGCACATTGATGATCAGCAACTGGGAGCTTTTTGCATGGGCAAGCGGTAGTCTTACTTTGTGCAGATTCATCGCGCATCTCGTTTTGTCGAAAGGGTCAGGCGCAATGCGCAGAGAATCGGCTCCCGGCGCTTGGCTTCAGAACTCAAATGACTTCGCTGGCGCGGCTCCCTGCAACGCCTTCAGTTCAGTCTCGAGGATAGCCTCTTCACGGAACGCGCGCTCCGATTCTCGGGTAATTAGCAGCAGCTCCATTACCGGTGCCTCACCGACCGCGATAAACAAACGTCCGCCGGGCTTCAGCTGGGAGCGGAAGATCTCTGCCTGCTCACTGGTGGGGACCGAGCCGGAGACCAGGATGGCGTCAAACGGACCTTTGATCGACGGGGTCTGCAGCGCATTGCCGGTGCTCAGCGAGACGTTGTGGATGCCCATCTCGTCGAGGCGGGCGGCTGCCTGCTCGGTGAAGTCGGGATGGATGTCGATGCTGACCACCTGCCGCGCGAGCTTCGCCAGACAGGCGGTGAGAAAACCGCTGCCGGTGCCGACCTCATAGACCAGATCAGAGGGCTGGATATCGAGCGACTGCAGCGCCTTGCCTTCGATGCGCGGGAAGAGCATCGTCTCGCCGTGGCCGAGCGGGATCTCGCAATCGGCAAATGCCAGGCCGCGGTAGGCCGCCGGCGCAAAAGCCTCGCGGGGTAGCGTCTGCAGGGTCTCCAGTGCCGCCGGGGAGAGGACCTCCCAGGGCCGGATCTGCTGCTCGATCATATTGAAGCGGGCCCGTTCGATACTGCTCTCGATCATTGGTAAAACCTTGTGCCTAATATTGAATTGACTTTGCCAAACAAGCCTACGGATTTTGCCTCTTTCAGGCAAGGCGGAGGGGTGCGGTGGTAGAGAGGAGGCTAGACTCCGAGGTGCTGGAGCTGGGGGCTGTGGATCTGAATAACTGTTGGACGTTTTCCCTGCATGATGATCGTGGCGGTTGATAACCCCGTGATGTTTATTGGCTTTAAGTTGGGACGGAATTGCATTGCATGGCGCCATCTATATACTGTTCCGGGATTGCAGCGGAGGGGTGATAAGCCCCAATCAACGTGGCGCCATGGTCGGCGCAGTAAACAACCCCCACACAGTGAGACAACCAGCTAGGGGCGCCTGATTTTCAGGCTGAGAGAGACCCTTACCACCTGATCCGGTTAATGCCGGCGTAGGGAAGCTGAACGCACCGACAGCGCTCGCTTCCCTCTGTATCTTGAGAGCAGCCACCATGAGCGCCATCCCAGAAGATTTCATCAAAAAGACCGCCAACCTCTCCGAAGAGGTGACCCGTCCCTTCTTCAAGTCGAAGAAGATCTATGTCGAGGGTTCGCGCCCCGATATCCGCGTGCCGATGCGCGAGATCGAGCAGGATCCCACCGCCGCCAGTTTCGGTGCGGAAGAGAACCCGCCGATCACCGTCTACGACACCTCTGGTCCTTTTACCGACCCGGAGCAGAAGATCGACCTGATGAAGGGCATGCCCGACCTGCGCTCTGGCTGGATCGATGAGCGGAATGACACCGAACAGCTGAAGGGCCCCAGCTCTGAATACGGTCGTGCCCGCCAGGGCGACCCGGAACTGGCCGGTCTGCGCTTCGAGCACATTCGCGCCCCGCGTCGTGCCAAGCCGGGCCAGAACGTCACCCAGATGCACTACGCCCGCCAGGGCATCATCACTCCGGAGATGGAGTTCGTGTCGATCCGCGAGAACTGCCGTCTGCAGGAGATGAAGGCCGATCCACGCTACGCCAAACTGCTACGCCAGCATGCCGGTGAGCCGATGGGCGCGCAGATCCCTGATGAGATTACCCCGGAGTTTGTGCGCTCTGAGATCGCCGCCGGGCGTGCCATCATTCCCGCCAACATCAACCACCCGGAGATGGAGCCGATGATCATTGGTCGCAACTTCCGGGTGAAGATCAATACCAACATCGGTAACAGCGCCGTCAGCTCGTCCATCGACGAGGAGGTGGAGAAGATGGCCTGGTCCGCCCGTTGGGGCGGCGATACCCTGATGGACCTTTCCACCGGCAAAAACATCCACGAGACCCGTGAGTGGATCCTGCGCAATAGCCCCATGCCGATCGGCACCGTGCCCATCTATCAGGCACTGGAGAAGGTCAACGGCAAGTCCGAGGATCTCACCTGGGAGATCATGCGCGATACCCTGATCGAGCAGGCAGAGCAGGGCGTCGACTACTTCACCATTCATGCTGGCGTGCTGTTGCGTCACGTGCCGCTGACGGCTGATCGCGTCACCGGTATCGTCTCCCGTGGCGGCTCGATCCTCGCCAAGTGGTGTCTGGCCCATCATGAGGAGAATTTTCTCTACACCCACTTCGAAGATATCTGCGAGATCATGAAGGCCTACGACGTCGCCTTCTCTCTGGGTGACGGCCTGCGACCCGGCTGCCTGGCTGATGCTAACGACGCCGCCCAGTTCGGTGAGCTGGAGGCCCTGGGGGAGCTCACAAAGATCGCCTGGAAACATGACGTGCAGGTGATGATCGAAGGCCCTGGCCATGTGCCGATGCAGATGATCAAAAAAAACATGGACAAGGAGTTGGCCGACTGTTTCGAGGCGCCGTTTTATACCCTCGGCCCACTGGTCACCGATATCTCCCCCGGCTACGATCACTTCAGCTCAGGCATCGGTGCGGCACAGATCGGTTGGTATGGCACCGCTATGCTCTGCTACGTCACGCCCAAGGAACATCTGGGCCTGCCGAATAAAGAAGACGTGCGGGAAGGCATCATTACCTACAAGGTTGCGGCCCACGCCGCCGACCTGGCTAAGGGTTTTCCCGGCGTCCAGCTACAGGACAACGCTATGTCCAAGGCGCGCTTCGAGTTCCGCTGGGAGGATCAGTTCGCCCTCGGCCTCGATCCGGAAAAGGCTCGCGACTTCCATGACGAGACCATGCCCCACGACTCCCACAAGGTGGCGCATTTCTGCTCCATGTGCGGCCCCCATTTCTGCTCTATGAAGATCACCCAGGAGGTGCGCGAATTCGCCGCCAAACAGGGGATTTCAGAGATCGACGCGTTGAAGAAGGGTATGAATGAGAAGTCGGTGGAGTTTAAGCAGCAGGGCAGCGAGATATATAAAGAGATCTGACCCACGCCTCCTCACCAAGGCACCAAGGAAGACACCAAGGGGTCGGAGTCAAACCGTACTACGGCGTTACGGCTAGGTGGCGCGTGTTATCCGGTTTGACTCCGACCCCTTTTATTTTAAATTGCATCCTCAGAAAAAATGAAAAAAAACATAACGACCAGTGAAGGAGGCGGGGATGGTCAGGCAGCATCGCCGCAAGGACAAGCCGCTCAGCATCAATCTGAATTGGATTGTTCTAAGTGTGAAGCAAGGTATCGCTGCCTGGGGGAGGGACTCAGTGAAGAGCAGCTGCTGGGGCTACGTAAGATTACTCGTACCCTGGGTCCTTTCCAGCCCGGAGAGGCCATCTTCAGGGTAGAGGGCAAATTCAAGTCCTTGTTTGTCATTCAGTCGGGTGCTGCCAAGATCGAAACCGCTTCTTTCGAGGGTGCGAAATTGGTGGATGGTTTCTTTTTTCGGGGCGACCTGGTGGGCCTGGAGTCGATCGGTGCCCAGCAATATGGCCACGATGCCATCGCATTGGAGCGGACTCTGGTTTGTGAACTCCCTTTTAATCAGCTTGAGTCGCTTTGTTCGTTCGTGCCGAGGCTACAACGGAAGCTATTGATCATTCTGGGGCAGAAGATTCGCTACACGAACGAGACCATCGTGCATGGGCGCTATGTGAGTGGTGAAAAGCGTCTGCTATTTTTTCTGCAGATGCTTTGCGAAAAGAAGATTATTAAGAAAAATGACAATACAGGCAGCGTGGATCTGCCCATGTCAAAAGGAGATATCGCCAGTTATCTGGGTTTGCGGCCTGAATCCCTTAGCCGGGTGCTGACCAAGCTCCAGAGTGACGGCATTATTCGAAACCATACAAAGAAGATAGAGTTTCTAGATATCAAGGCAATCCTGCAGCAAGTATGCAGGTAACACGGAGAAGTTGTCCCGTCTAAAATTTGCAAATTTGGGGTCAGAGTAAAAATCACATCATCCCACTATGAGTTTTTACACTGACCCCCAATATCCTAAGAAGAAGCTCGATTTTCTTCCCAAACACCTGAAGGAGTCGAAGCGGATCGCCTTCGCCGAGCAGCGCCTCTGAGCGGAGCGGTTGCGCCGCCAGTGGATTTGACGGTGAGGCTATCAGGAACGGCGGCGTCCAATTGGGCGCTGCCGTTTTTTTGTTGCCCGGTTGTTTTTTTTGCGGAAGAAGCCGCGCAGGCGCTCCCGCAGCGGCAAGTTTTGCATCGGGCAGGCGCTGGTGATACTGACAGGCTGGCTCGACTGTGGTTGGTCGGCATTCACCACCCGCCCATCGGCCAGCTTAATCAGGCGTCCGGCGGCCTGTATTACGTCCGGATCGTGGGAGGAGATCAGGAAGGTCNTACCCAAGCTTCTGATTCAGCCCCTGCATTAACTGGATCAGATCCCGCCCGGTGCTGGAGTCGAGATTCGCGGTGGGCTCATCCGCCAGTACGATGCGAGGTTCGCTGGCCAGCGCCCGGGCAACTGCAACCCGCTGTTGTTGGCCGCCGGAGAGCTGGTCCGGGCGGCGATAGCCAAGATGCTCTATACCGACCTCGTTCAGCCAGTGGTTGGCGATCGCCTCGCTCTGCTTGCGGCTCTTGCCCTGCAGCTGACAGACATAGGCGACATTCTCCCGCGCGCTGAGCACCCGCACCAGATTGTAAGACTGGAACACAAAGCCGATGTTTCGCAGCCGGAACTGGCTGCGCTGCTGTTCGGGTTGGGCAAGGATGTTCTTTCCGTCGATGAGAATCTGCCCCCGGTCTGCAGACTCCAGTGCGCCGATCAGGTTGAGCAGGGTGCTCTTGCCCGAACCGGAGCGTCCCGCCAGCACCGTAAACTCGCCGGGCTTGATGTGTAGGTTGATACCGTTGAGGGCGGGATAGGGCATGGTGCCGACCCAGTAGCACTTGTAGATATCTTTGGCCTCGATGATGTTGTTGCTTTTGTTTTCTTGCATGGGCTTACTGGATTCTTAGAGATTGGCTGAGCTGGATGCGAGTGGCCTGCCAGGCGGGATAGATACCGGCCACCAGCGAAGCAATCAGGGTGGTGCCGAGGATACGCCGGGTGCTCTCGGCGCTCAGGTTCGGCACGATGACCGGGTCCATATAGAAAAACTGGAAGGCATTGGCATAGGCGGAGAGGTCGACTCCCTGATCGGCCAGTGCAAACACCACCGCGCCACCGACCAGATAACCGAGCAGACTACCGAACAGGATCAGCATTACCGCCTCCAACAGCAGCATGGCAAAGATCTGCCGGCGACGGGTGCCCACTGCAAGCATGATCGCCAGCTCCTTCTGCCGTTCATGCAAGGCGATCAGCATGGTGTTGAGGATCTCCACCAGCACCAGCAGTGCCACGACCAGGATGATTACCAGCCCGTAGGCATCACTAAAGTCGAGCCACTGGCGGACCATTGGATCGAGAGCCTTCCAGGTGAGGATTTCGTAGTCCTGCTCCGAGAGAAGCTGGCGTAGGATGCGCCGGATGCGGTCGGTATCCTGGTGTTGCTGGGCGCGGATAACGATGTCGGTGACCACTCCCGGCATGCCGAGCCAGAGTTGCGTCGAATCGAGCGGGATCAGTGCCAGGGTGCGGTCGATTTGCGGTGCGCCCGACTCGATGACGCCACGCAGGAAGAAGATCTCTGAGACCATCTTGCCGCTGGCAGTCTGTGACATCAGCACCACCCGATCGCCCAGTTTTGCGCCGATATTCTGTGCCACGGTTGCGCCAAGCAGTAGATCGTGGGCCATACCTGGATTGAGCCAGCGCCCCTGCACCACAGATTCGTGCATGTGGGTGACCCAGGTCTCCTGTTCGGGGTCGATGGCCATGATCTGCACGCCGGCACTGTTGCCGCCGCGTGAGATTAGCCCGGAGCTGCGGATGCGCTGGGTCCAGCTCTGGATCTCGATGATGCTCGACATCAGGCTAGTCACCTCCTCGGGCAGCTCGATGTGATCAGCCAGGTTCTGCGATGCCTCGAAACCCTGTGCATGCACCTGCACATGGCCGGTGAAACTAAGGATGAAGTTGGTGCGCATCTGCTCGAGCCAGCCATCGTTGAGCGCGCCGAGCAGGGTCAGGGTGGCGATACCGAAGATCATCACGGAGAGGGTGATGAGGGTGCGCCGCGGATTGCGCCAGAGATTACGCAGACTCAGCTGCAGATAGAGGCGGGCGGGGAGCCTGGTTGCGTCAGACATGGCGCAGCGCCTCGGCGGGTTGCAGCCGGCTGACTCGCCGCGCGGGGTAGATGCCCGCCAGCAGGGAGGTGAGCAGGATTCGCCAGGGTGGTGATGCCGAGATGTTGCAGGTTGAGATTCGGGTAGATCAGCGGGTCGACATAGAAGCGGGTGGTGGAGCCCAGCAGCAGCGACAGATCGATGCCGGTGTGTTGGGTGAGCAGCACAATTGCAATACCGAGCAGAATGCCGCAGAAGATGCCAAGCAGGCCGATCGCCAGCGCCTCGCTGAGGATCATCAGGGTGAGTTGACGGGGCTGGGTGCCGATCGCCATGAATATACCAAATTCGCGGGTGCGTTCAAGCATCGACAGCAACAGGGTATTGAGTTCACCGGCCAGCACAATGAACAACACAACGCCGAGGAACAGGTAGAGGAAGCCGTTGTGCAGGGTGATCCACTCCTGCATCACCGGAAACATGTCGCTCCAGGCCATCACCTCCAGGTCCTGATCGGCTAGTGTCAGCAGAAGATCCGCCTTCAGCGAATTGAGGCGCTCTTCCGGAACCCTGACCACCAGGTCTGTAACGCCACCGGGGAAGTCGAGCATCTCCTGCAGTGCGCTTAGGCTGGTGAGCGCCATGCCACGGTCGAGCCCCATCTCACCGCTGGTGATGATGCCAATCAGACGGAACTCCTCCGCCACCAGCGCACCAAAGCGGTCATAGCCGAGCAGCACCAGGGAGTCGCCAAGCCCGATCTTGAGATTGCGCGCGGTGGTGGCGCCGAGGATGCAGACAAACGTATCGCCGGGCTGTAGGAAACGCCCCTCGCCGATGCGCTCTTTCAGCTTGGTGACGCGGGGTTCGTGCACTGGGTCCATGCCGATCAGCATCACCCCTTCGGTGGTGGTGTCGGAGGCGGCTAGGGCGAAGCTCTCTAGACGTGGGCTCCATGTGTTCGCACCGAGTCGGTTGAGGGTTTGAGTTACCTGATCGGGATGGCGCAGATGGAGTGAGAGCTTGGGGTTTTCAAAGAATCCTTGGCGGTGGATCTGCAGGCTGCCGATGATCGACTCCTGAAAGTTCTGCAACATGTTGTGGTGCAGGCCATCGTTAAAGCCCCAGAGGAAGATCAACGAGGCGAGGCCGGTTGCGATCGCTCCCACCGTGAGCAGGGTGCGGCGCAGATTGTCGCTCAGGCTGCGCAGTGCGACAGCAAGAATCAGTCGGTTGGCCGAGCTTGCAGTGTTCCCCATGAGCAGGAGTATCGACTATTTTTTCTTTGCCTGTGGGGCAAACAACGCCTCATCCAGGGGTTGGTTGAAGGATGCTGATTTGATGGTGATGACGGTGCGCCTGCCAGGCTGGCCTTGTGGCTGCATGATCATGCGGGTGGGGATGTTGCGGCCACCAAGTTTCTGCACCGCTTCAAACTTTAGCTGCCGACCGCCTGTGGGGTCATTGCAGCCGTAGGTGATGGAGAGCGGGATGCCGTCGCCGCGGATCTGCTGCTGCAGCTTGCTCCAGCTGACCTTGGCGTTGGGTTTGGGCAGGGAGGTGATGGTGATGAGCGCAGTTTTGCCTTCACCCTGGCGTGCGGTGATGTGGTGGGTGTAGTCATCGATCAACGAGTTGGCTTCGAGCAGATCCTGGTTGTTGAAGTCAGAACCCATCCAGGCATCGTGCATCATCGCCGGGGAGATGGCGATCTGACGGCGTAACTTAGGGAGAAACATCGAGAGCTGGTCGCCGATCTTTAAAAATACCGTGCCCTTGGTCTTGCGTGGCGAGAGTATCTCCATGCGGAAACGGTTGTTGGGATAGTCGTCGTGGCTGACAAACTCCATGGTGCGCTGCCAATCGGGGCGGATGATCTCGAGCTTATATTGGGCGATAGTGCCGCTGGAGCGCATCAGTGTCTCGCTCTTCTGCAGCAGCGCGATCGCCTCCGGGTCGCTCTGTTCTGCAGCTAGCGGCCAGCAGAGAAGGAGTAGAAGTGCAGTTAGCAGGATGCGGCTGTAGGTCATCGCCAGGTCTCCAGATCAGAACGGTTGTGTGGCCGCTTGGCCGCGCAATATAAGAATAGTCTGCTTGGCTATTATAAGCCGACTTTATGATCCTGCCGCTAGCGGCTGCTGTGGAGGCGGTTCATCGCCTGTGGCAACTCGCCCTGAATCAGGAGCTCGAGGCAGTCAGCGGCCTTGTCGATGGCATCCTCGATCTCGCTACGCTGCTGTTTGGAGGGGCGCCCCAGCACATAGTTAGTGACCGGTCCCTTCTGCTGGGGGCGGTCGATGCCGATGCGTAGGCGCAGGAAGTCACGGCTGCCGATGGCGCTCATGATGTCGCGTAGACCGTTATGCCCGGCGTGGCCGCCGCCGCGCTTGAGGCGGGCCTGGCCGGTGGGTAGATCGAGTTCGTCATGGGCGACCAGGATCTCTTCAGGAGCGATCTTGAAATAGCTGGCAAGGCTCGACACCGACTGACCGCTGCGATTCATGAAGGTAGATGGCATCAACAGCCGGCAGTCACGTCCGCTGACGCTGATGCGGCAGAGCTGGCCATGGTGGCGCGATTCAGCGCGAAAGCTGCCGTTGTAGCGCCTGGCGAGTTGTTCGACGAACCAGAAGCCGGCGTTGTGACGGGTCTCAGCGTAGTCGCCACCCGGGTTTCCGAGTCCGGCGATGAGTTTGATGGGGTGGGCGTTGATGGGTGGCATAAACGGTTGGAGCGGGGCAGGCAGAGCCTGCCCCGCAGGGCGGCAGGTTTACTCTGCAGCGCCCTCTTCAGTCTCATCCTCGTCAGCTGCGGCGTGGCCGCTATGGATGTTGACCACGAT
>NZ_AFOC01000029.1:0-36188 GCF_000224455.1 endosymbiont of Riftia pachyptila (vent Ph05) | reverse complement strand
GCCTTGAATCTGAGAATTCTGAATCACACTCGATTTCGTCCAGACTTAATCAGAGGCTCTCTAATGTAACCGGCTTTGCCGTGGTGGTAAAAAGCTGCAGTGGTTGCCTGCACCATTGCCACCGTGTTGCCACTTTTTGTCTTCCCTTTGCCCCGATTGGGCAAGCTCCTGCCACCACCGTGCTTTGTAATCTCCTCCACAAGTTAGTTTTTACCGGCGCAGACCAAGGAGAGTCGCCCTTGTCAGGGATGGCGCGCTGGGCCAACCGAGGAGATGAATGATGAAGATGAAACTGATCGCAGCAACCGTTTTGGCACTTTCGACGAGCCTCTCCGCTCAGGCACAGGAGGGCTCTCTGGATCTGCGCGATGATGGGATTGAAACCTTGAAACAGCCGGCCATTGGCATGCTACTGGGTGGGATTCTGGCCGGCCCGCCAGGGATCGTTGTCGGGGCGGTCGGTGGGGCGCTGGTCGCTGATATCGGACGCAGAGATGCGGAGTTGCAGGCCTCCCGCGAGGCGTTGGGTGAGGCGCAGCGGCAGCTGCAGCAGGTTTCTGGGGCAAGGAGCCGGGATCTGGCTGCGCTGGAGCGCATCCGCGGGGAGCAGCACCAGCGCCTGCAGGCGGTGGCGGATGGCTTCTCCTTCTGCCTGCGTTTTCGTACCGACAGCAGTGAACTGGAGCCGCGCCTGCAGCCCCAGCTGGATACCCTGGCAGGCCTTGTTGAAGGCGTTTCCTCAGCTCGATATCGAGGTGCGCGCCTCCAGTGATAGGCGTGGCAGCCCCAGCTACAATCCAGCAGCTGGCGCAGCTACGAGCGGAATCGGTGGTGCAGCGGCTACTGGCAGCAGGTGTCGATGCAGAGCGGATCCGGCAGCAGCCACAGGGTGAGACGCTGGCCGCCTATGCGGAGAACGACCTGGATGGCATGGCGTTCGATCGCTTTGTGCTGCTCTCGTTTGTTGACCGGGCGGCACAGTGAAGGGCTATCCGCAGCCGCTGTGCGAGGAGTTTATCTACGGCTCGCCTGAGCGGATCAACCCGGCCTCATTTCGTTTGGTGATGCCGATTGCGAGGCTACGCAATGACGGGACTCAGCGATTAAGGGAGAGGGCCTATGCTCACAAAAAGGGGCGATGAGAGGGAATGGGTGGGGTTGGCAGGCGCGATGAGGTCGCGTTCGTTGTTGACTGATCTGCTGCTGACCCTGCTCTCGGCTCTGGCCGCTGGAGTGTTCGGGTCGGTGGCGCTGATGCTACTGCTGCTGTTTGTCGGCGGCGGGATGTAATGGCGGCGGGAGAGGGCGCACCCCAAGTGGGGTGCGCCACAGAGGAGACGACTATTCGACTACCTGGACGACCACATCGTCCATCTGTGAGTCGACGCCGCTATTGCCGACCATGAATACCACCTGGGCGGACTGGATATCGCCGCTGACGTTGATGGTCTTCTCGCCGCTCAGCTCGCTCCAGTTGGTACCGACATCCTGGCGCTTGACGAAGTACCAGCGATAACGGTTGTTGGCGCGAATCAGCAGATAGATGCGACCACGCTGGTTATCCTCAGCTGTCTTGACCTTGGCGGAGATGCTGTAGGTCTTGCCGTTCTCCAGGCTTCCGGTCAGGTCGTAGCTGGCACCACTGTACCAGCGTCGGCGGTTGGTCATGGAAAGGGACTTCATGCTGTCGCCGTAGCCATCCGCCACGGTTGCCAGCTGTGCGCCGTACTTGCCGTTCCAGCCGTCGGCATTGCTCTCGAAGTCGGCATTGGCGACCAGGTTGGTGGGGGTGGTGGGAGTACTGGCAGCGCTGCTGAAGGAGACCTCATCCACCAGGAAGTCGTTGCGGCGGCTGGGGCCCCAGATTAGCAGTTTGGCGCTGCTGAGCGCGATATCGCCGGCAGTGAAGCTGCCCTGCAGTTTGGTCCATTCGTTCTGGACGATGGAGGTCCTGGCCAGACGGTGCCAGCGGCCGCGGTTGTTTGCATCCTTGGTGTAGAGGTAGGCGTAAGCCCGCTGGCGCGAGTAGGTGCCTTCACCCAGCTTAGCCCAGGCGGTGAAGTTGTAGGTGGTGCCGGCCTCGATGTTAGCTACATCTAAGGTCTGGAATGGACCAGCGACGCTGGAGCGGCGACCGCTGACCGCGGCTGCGGCCACGCTGTCAACCAGATCCTCAGTCTGGCTCAGGGTTCCCCAACTGTCGCTGGGGAAGACGCTCCAGCCATCCAGGCTGTCGAAGTTGCCGTTAGTGGCCAATTCGGTTGCGGTGCCGGGTTTGCTACCGCCGCCATCAACGACGGTGGGACGCCAGGTAGCCGCCTGGGGGGCGGCGGCTCTGAGTGAGAAGGATGCGTCTGATGAGCCTGCTTGGTCGTGGGGTACGCCGCAGGGCAGATCCACACAGGTCGAGAGGGCCGGATTGGAGTGCAGCTGTTGCTCGTTGTAGGTGCTGAAGGCCGATTCGTAGGCCATCAGGGTGACAAAGGTATTGTCGACGCCGTAGCCCACACCATGCTCGTAGAGGTTGCCGGTGCTGCCCTGTTTGCGGGAGTGACCAAGGCTCAGGTTGTGGCCCAGTTCGTGGGCGAAGCTGCTGACGCAAGTGTAGCCAGTCACACTGTAGGCGTAGTTCTTGGCGTAGGAGCGGAAGGTGCCGTTGCTATCACCCTGGCCAACCCAGGCGATACCGCAGTAGGGACCGGTGTTGGTGATCATGCTCACCATATCCGCGCCATACTGGTCCCGCAGTGCCGCTACGGCACTATCATTGGTGACGGCGTCCAGCGCATCCCCATCGGTATTGCCATCGTTGACGAGATCGACCTGTTGGGTGTGGACCAACCGGTAGCGCATATCGACCTGGCTGTTCTCCAGTGCTTGATTGGCAAATTCGACCATCGCGGCAAGCCGGGTGGGGCCATCCTTGCCGGCATCGGTGAGGTCTTTGGTGTAGAGACCGAGCACATCGACGGTGATGATCTCTGCCATGGCAGGCATCGATAGACCGAGGCGAGGGCCGCGGCTGTTAGCTTCAGAGCGGTTGGCTTCATGGTTTTCCCCTAACTTTCCTGGTTGTGTTTATTGGTTCCACTGTAATTTGAGAGCGTGTTTTTCTTGATGGATCAGGCATCCGGCTCGCCTCCTGGGATAGGCGTGGTGGGCTCGGTGGGCTTTACGCTATCGCCAGGGATTTTGAATACCGAGAGTGTCCGGTTGTCGATGACCGCGCCACGGCCGGTGCGGTTGTTGATCTCAATCTGGTAGATGCGGCTGCCAGTGGCGACCATCACTACGGTGCTTTGCTGCCCCTGGGTGAGGGTGAAGTTGCTGAAGTTGCCGCCATTCTCTAACCCGCCAGACCAGACCTGCACCTGGCCATCCAGCTGATTGTGGGTCTCTTCAATGGTTCCGTAGTAGGATTTGGCCTCCTGCGGGATCGGCAACTCCAGTGGCTGCCCCACCTGGAGATTATTGAGCACATCCCGGTTGACCCTAATCGTTTCGTACTCGACCTCGGCAGGGATCGGCAGGCCGGCGGCGGCCCCATTTTTATCGTCCTGCCAGAGCGCGACAGGCTCATCTGGAAGCGCTGGCTCTGCTTCCAGCTCCATTTGTGCAAGCTGTTCCATCATTACCCGCAGGATCTCCTCATCAGTGGCATCTTCTGCGAACTGGTGAGTGTGTGCCGGCAGTGGTTCGTCTGCAGCGAGAGCTTTTGTTGTTTCGGATGAAGGTGCAGGTTCGGCCGGTGTGGGTGGGAAGCTGGCGACGTCGGAGGATTTTTCTGCCAGCGGGGTGGGTGAGGCGGCGGCTAGGTCCTGATCAGTAGATGTAGACTCGCCGCCATATTTGCTGAGGGCGGCGAGCAGCAGGATTGCCGCTGCGGTTCCGGATAGTGCAACTGCCACTGTGGATGGTTTCACTTCTGCGTCCCTTTAGAATCCGAATCTCGTTCCAGTTATGGTAGGAAAAAGGATAGTGTGATGTCTATTGCACTTCTTGTTCGGTTAGATTCAAGGCTGTGATTGGTATCGCAGTTTTTTCGGATTGGTGGCTTGTGAATGTGTTTTCGGTCACGCTGAAGGTGTGAATTATGAGCGTAACTGCATCGCTGACCAGAGAGTTTTCCTGTCGCTCGGGTCGAAGCTAGAATGGTTGCTCTGTTGGAGCGATCCTGGTGATCTATCTTGAAGCCTGTACGTATATTCCGTCATATCGCCTGTGAGGGCCCTGGCTATCTCGGGGAGTTCCTCGATCAGCGTCGGGTTCCCTGGGAACTGGTTTGCATCGATGTGGATCACCCGATACCACCGCAGGTGGAGGATGTGTCGGGGCTGGTGTTTCTCGGTGCAGCAGTGAGTGTGAATGACGACCTGCCCTGGCTGCAGGGTGAGCTGGAGCTGATCCGCACGGCGTTTGCAGCGGGGCTGCCGATGATGGGAGTCTGTTTCGGTGGCCAGCTGATCAGCAAGGCGCTCGGCGGCGAAGTCAGCCGCGGTGAGGGGATGGAGATCGGCTGGTTCCCCTTGCAGCGAGCCAATGGCGCGGATGACCTGAGTTGGCTGGATGGGCTGCCGCAGAGTTTTGATACCTTCCACTGGCACGCCGACACCTTCTCTATGCCGCCGGGCTGCCAGCCCCTGTTGCAGAGTCGCTGCTTCAGGAATCAGGCCTACAGCATCAACGACCATATCGGCATGCAGTTCCATCTCGAAATGACCGCCGAGATGGTGGAGGCCTGGATCGACAAATATGGCAGTGACCTGGAACTCAGCTCGGCCTGCAGCCAGCGTTCCGAAGAGATCACCGTCGGGCTGGATGAGAAGATCACACGTCTGCACCGGATCTCGGATGTGATCTACGGCAACTGGCTGGCGCGGGTCAGGGCGAACGGGAAGGGTGGATGAGGTTCGCTGTCATTCTGCTCTGCTTCACCCTTATCGCAGGCACTCTCCCTGTGGCGGCGAATGAGCCGCTATCGCCCGAGGTGGTGCAGGTGCTGGAGCGGCTGGTGCCACGCCTCGAACCGCAATTGCGACGCCGCTTTGAACAGGCCGGGGTGGAGTATCCGCCAGCGCGACTGCAGCTGATCAGTCTGAAACAGGAGCAGCAGATCGAGGTCTGGGCGGCAGATGCTGGGCCCTGGCGGCATATCCACGACTATCAGGTGCTGGCCGCCAGTGGCGTGGCCGGTCCCAAGCTGCGGGAGGGGGACCGGCAGGTGCCCGAGGGCTTCTACCAGATTGAGGCGCTCAACCCCCACAGCCGCTTTCACCTCTCGATCAAGCTCAACTTTCCCAACAGTTTCGACTGGCTCAACGCCCATGCCGAGGGACGCCGGCAGCCCGGTTCCAATATCTTCATCCACGGCAGCGCTTGGTCGGTGGGCTGTCTGGCGATTGGCGACCAGGCGGTGGAGGAGCTGTTTCTGCTGGTAGCAAGAAGCTGGCAGGAGCCGGCCTCAGTGATGATTCTGCCTTATGACTTCCGGCGCCAAGCCCCGCAACTTCCAGCGGCGGCTCGCCCTTGGGTGGCGGAGCTCTACAGCTACCTGCAGCAAGGGGTGGCGCGATTTCCCCTGGCCGCGAAAGCGGCTCGGTGTGAGTCGGGATGTGGCGCACTGGCCTCAGCCGGCGAAGCCGTGCTCCCGTAGAAACGCCTGGGTGATGCCCGAACCGCTGCGTTCGGCGGCCCGCTCCCCCAGCATCAGCCGCTCCAGGTAACGCGCCAGCAGATCGACCTCCAGATTGACCTGGCTGCCGGTGGCATAGCCGGCCATGATTGTCTCCTGCAGGGTGTGCGGCACGATGTTCAGATCAAAACGGTTGCCGTCCACCGCGTTTACCGTGAGGCTGGCGCCATCCACGCAGATCGAACCCTTGTGGGCGATATACTTCGCTAATTCCGCCGGCGCTTCCAGCGTGAAGCGGATCGAGCGGGCATCCGCGGCGCGATCGATGATGTTGCCGATGCCATCTACATGGCCGCTGACCAGATGACCGCCGAGACGGGTGTTGAGGGTCAGCGCCTTCTCCAGGTTGACCGGNCTGCCGACGCCGAGTTGCGTCAGGGTGGTGTGGGCGAGGGTCTCGCGGGAGACGTCCGCGGTGAAGCCGTCGCCGCTCAGTTCCACCACGGTTAGGCAGACACCGTTGGTAGCGATGCTGTCGCCGAGCGCCACATCGCTTAGGTCGAGCCTGCCGGTGCGCAATTGCAGGCGCAGGTCGCCGCCACGGTTCTGTTTGCCGGCGATAGTGCCGATAGCCTGGATGATTCCGGTGAACATCGAGTCTCTCTCAGGAATAGACCGGGTGGGCGGTGATGCGTAGATCCGGGCCGACCTTGCGCAGATCGCTGATCTGCAGCCCGATGCGCTGTGACATCTGCTTCAGCAGCGGTAGGTGGAACAGGCCGCGGGCGCTGTCACCCATGATGTGGGGCGCCATGTAGATCACCAGTTCGTCGATCAGCTGTTTCTCCAACAGCGCGCCGGCGAGGGTGGCGCCTGACTCCAGTAGCACCTCGTTGAGCTCTTGTTCGGCGAGGACGGTGAGCACCTCGTCGAGGTTGAGGTTGCAGCCGTTGGCTGCCAGCGAGATCACTTGGGCGCCAGCTGCATCCAGGGCGGCCGCGTGCAGCGGTTCATCGTCGCTGCTCAGCAGTAGCGTGGGGCCGGGTAGCTTGAGCATCTTCGCTGTCGGTGGGGTCTTCAGAGCCGGATCGAGCACCACCCGCACCGGCGTTGGCGGCTGTAGATCTGCCTCCAGCCCCAGCTCTTCAGCGGAAAGGCGTACATTCATCGAGGGGTCGTCCGCCAGCAGGGTGCCAATGCCGGTGAGGATCGCGGAGCTGCGTGCGCGCAGCCGCTGTACATCAAGCCGCGCCGCCTCGGAGGTGATCCACTGGCTCTCGCCGCTGGCCATCGCGGTGCGGCCGTCCAGGCTCATCGCCAGCTTGCAGCGGATGTAGGGACGGCCCTCGGCCATGCGTTTGGTGAACCCTGGATTGAGCGCCTCCGCTTGGGCTTGCATCAGGCCATATTCGGTGGCGATGCCAGCGGCCTCCAGCTGTGCCAGCCCCTTGCCGGCAACCAGCGGGTTGGGGTCGCGCATCGCCGCCACTACGCGGCTGACACCGGCCTCGATCAGGGCGTCGCTGCAGGGTGGGGTGCGGCCCTGATGGCAGCAGGGCTCCAGGGTGATATAGGCGGTGGCGCCACGAGCGCGCTCGCCAGCCTGGGCCAGCGCGTTGCGCTCTGCGTGGGGTTCGCCGGCGCGACGATGCCAACCCTCGCCGACTACCTGGTCATCCTTGACCAGCACACAGCCGACCCGGGGATTCGGATGGGTGGTGTAGAGCCCCTTCTCCGCCAGCTGCAGCGCGCGGGCCATCTGGTGGTGATCGGTGTCGCTGCTCATTTTTTCTCCTTGTCGCTGATCGGCAGCTTGAGTTGCTGACGGCGCTGTTCCGGCGTCGGCTGGCGCTCGAGTCGTTCGATCTCCTCACGAAACGCGTTGACGTCCTCGAACTTGCGGTAGACCGAGGCGAAGCGTACGTAGGCGACTTGGTCGAGGCGCTTTAGCTCATCCATCACCAGATCGCCGATCTGCAGTGAGGGGATCTCGCGTTCGCCCTTGGTGGTCAGCTTGCGCGTGATGTGGCTGATTGCCGCATCAACTCGCTCAGCGCTTACTGGACGTTTCTCCAGGGCCCGCTCCATGCCGGCGCGCAACTTATCTTCATCGAAGGGTACGCGGCTGCCATCCTGCTTGACCACCTGTGGCATGTTGAGTTCGGCCGTCTCATAGGTGGTGAAGCGCTCCTTGCAGGTGCTGCACTGGCGGCGGCGACGTATCTGGTCTCCGTCACCGCTGAGGCGGGAGTCGACCACCTTGGTCTCCTGGGCTCCGCAGAAGGGACAACGCATGTTTAAAGGAAACTATGGATTTTGAATTGTAAATTATGAATCGGGTTGGTGTGGGCTACGCTCACAATATTTTCTTTAAAAGCGTGAGCGTAGCGAACACCAAAATTCATAATTATCGCGCGTAGACTGGGTGCTTGGCGCAGATCGCCAGCACCTTGCCCTTGATCTCATCGATCTTGGCCTGCTCGCCACGATTGTCGATGATGTCGCACATCCAGCCGGCCAGTTCGCTGGCCTCGGCCTCGCTGAAGCCACGGGTGGTGATCGCCGGGGTGCCGACGCGGATGCCAGAGGTGACGAAGGGGGATTGCGGGTCGTTCGGCACTGCGTTCATGTTGACGGTGATGTAGGCGGCGCCGAGCCAGGCGTCTACTTCCTTGCCGGTGAGGCCTGCCTCGATGAAGCTGACCAGGAACAGATGGTCGTCGGTGCCTTTGGAGACTACGTCGTAACCGCGATCCATGAAGACCTTAGCCATCGCCTGGGCGTTGGTGATTACCTGCGCCTGATACTCTTTGAACTCGGGCTCCATCGCCTCTTTGAAGGCGACCGCCTTGGCGGCGATGACGTGCATCAGCGGGCCGCCCTGGGTGCCGGGGAAGACCAGTGAGTTGAGCTTCTTCTCGATCTCCGGGTTGGCTTTGGCCAGGATCAGACCACCACGCGGGCCGCGCAGGGTCTTGTGCGTAGTGGTGGTGGTGACGTCGGCGATGGCAACCGGGCTGGGGTAGTGCCCGGCAGCGATCAGGCCGGCGACGTGGGCCATGTCGACAAACAGGTAGGCACCCACCTCGTCGGCGATGTCGCGGAAGCGCTGCCAGTCGACCACCCGGGAGTAGGCGGAGAAGCCGGCGACGATCATCTTTGGCTTGTGTTCCCGGGCTAGACGCTCTACCTCGTCATAGTCGATCTCGCCGGTCGCGGGGTTGAGGCCATACTGTACGGCGTTGTAGATTTTGCCCGAGAAGTTGGGCTTGGCACCGTGGGTGAGGTGGCCACCGTGGGCCAGGCTCATGCCGAGTATGGTATCGCCGGGCTGGCAGAGCGCCATGTAGACGGCGGCGTTGGCCTGGGAGCCGGAGTGGGGCTGCACGTTGGCGTAGTCGGCGTCGAACAGTGCCTTGGCGCGGTCGATGGCGAGTTGCTCTGCCACATCGACATTCTCGCATCCGCCGTAGTATCTTTTGTGCGGGTAGCCTTCGGCATATTTGTTGGTGAGTACGCTGCCCTGAGCCTGCATTACCCGGGGACTGGTATAGTTTTCAGAAGCGATCAGCTCGATGTGCTCCTCCTGGCGGCGTTCTTCTGCCTGGATGGAGGCCCAGAGCTCATCGTCATACCCTTGAATTTGCATACTCTTGTCAAACATGGTGCGCTATCTCTGCCCGATTAAAAACAAGTAAATATACCAAATTCGTTGGGTATAGTCTCGTTTTGCAATGTCGCCATTAGACTGTTTTGAGGGCTGGGTTCAGGCTCGCGCCAGTGGCGCTTTTATGGGTGGTGGTTTTGCTTTACCAAAGGTTAAAAAGACGTTAGGTTCCGCGGTTTTACAGATCTAATTTCATGCCCTGAATCGGGCAACAGGGGGAGGAATGCTTGGAGTAGCGAGAATCTTTTGGCTGGTGTGGCTGGCGGCCTCTCTGCTGCCGCTGTCAACCAGTGCCGCTGAGCTGACGATGGGTGAGGCGATCGATAAAGCGGGGCGGCAGCGCATGTTGACCCAGCGGATCGTCAAGGCCTATGCCATGATGGGCCAGGATATCAGCTATCGGAAGGCGAAGAAGCAGCTGCGCAGTGGAGAGAAGCTGTTTACGAAACAGCTTGCCGAGCTTCAGGCCTTCGAGGTCAATTCGGCAGTCTCGCAGGAGTTGGAGCGTGTAGCTGCGCTCTGGAAGAGTTTCAGGGCGCTGGCAACAAAACGTCCGGAGCGGAAATCGGCTGAGAGGCTGCGTGCCCAGGCCGAGCAGTTGCTGCAGGCCGCACATCAGGTAGTGCTGCATTTGGAAGCAGCCTCGGGAGCCAAGGCAGGGCGGCTGGTCAATCTGTCCGGTCGCCAGCGGATGCTCTCGCAGCGTATGGGCAGTATCTATCTGCTACGCAGTTGGGGCTTCGAGAATCCGATCTATGAGGAGGATTATAAGAAGGCCGTGCGTGAGTTTTCCGAGGCGTTGCAGGTGTTGCTCACCGCACCTGAGAATACGCCGGAAATCGACAAGATGCTGCGTGATGTCGAGGGTAGATGGAAACTGTTCCAGCTAAGCAACAAGATGGATAGCGGCCAGTTTGTGCCGACTTTGGTAACCCGGGCGCTGGATCAGATTCTGGTGAAAATGAACACAGTTACCGGAATGTATGCCGCGTTATTGAAATAGAACCCGTCTGATTCCGCGTTGGCCTGTGTGTTGTCAGGCCAACGCCCCCTCGAATTACTTGCTACCCGCTGAGTGGCTAGCCCGTAGGATGCGCTGAGGCACGAGCCGTATCAACCAGGGCTTTCCCTGAGCTGTTTTCGGGTTATAATCACGCCCCTTTGTGGAGGCTCTGGATGCCAGAGCCCGATTGACAGTTTATGGTGGCTGGCATCGGTCCCCTCGCAACGAGAAGCTGTGAACCCCGTCAGGCCCGGAAGGGAGCAGCGGCAGCAGTGGCATCGTGTGCCGGGGTGTGGCTGGTGTCCGCCGCCACCCAATTTCTCCCATACTCTCCGGGCGCTGCCGGAATTGTGATTCCGCAGCGCCGATGGGGTACACTTCGGCCCTAGTTTCCCCGGCACTATTCGATTCATGTCCTACCAGGTACTTGCCCGAAAATGGCGCCCGCGCCTGTTCAATCAGCTCGTTGGCCAGGAGCATGTGGTCAAGGCGTTGAGCAACGCGTTGGACAACGATCGCCTACACCACGCCTATCTCTTTACCGGCACCCGCGGCGTCGGCAAGACCACCCTGGCACGTATTCTGGCCAAGTCGCTCAACTGTGAGCACGGCGTCAGCTCCACCCCCTGTGGCGTCTGCAATAGCTGTCGGGAGGTGGACGAGGGCCGATTTGTCGATCTGCTGGAGGTGGACGCGGCCTCCCGTACCAAGGTCGATCAGACCCGCGAACTGCTGGAGAATGTCCCCTTCGCGCCGGTCAGGGGCCGTTACAAGGTCTATCTGATCGATGAAGTCCATATGTTTTCCGCAAGTAGTTTCAATGCCTTATTGAAGACACTTGAGGAACCACCTCCGCATGTGAAGTTTGTGCTGGCGACCACCGATCCGCAGAAGGTGCCGGTTACTGTGCTCTCCCGCTGCCTGCAGTTCAACCTCAAGCGACTCACCAATGAACAGATCAGTGGACAGCTGCAGAAGATCCTCGAACAGGAGCAGATCGCCCACGATGCCGAGGCCCTGACCCTGCTGGCGCGGGGCGCCGACGGCAGTATGCGTGATGGCCTCAGTCTGCTCGATCAGGCGATCGCCTTCGGTGGTGGAGAGGTCAAAGGGGCCGAGGTACGCGAGATGCTCGGCACCATCGGTGGCGAGTGGAGCTATGCGCTACTGGATGCGCTGGCCGCCAGTGAAGCGGCGCAATTGCTGCAGGCGGTGGCCTCGATGGCCGAGCTGGCCCCCGACTACGCCACGGCCCTGCAGGATCTGCTGCAACTGTTGCATCAGGTGGCGCTCTGTCAGCTGGTCCCAGGCGTGGCGCCAGCTGAATTGTTTGATGCCGCCAGGGTGAGCGGATTTGCAGAACAGATCCCCCAGGAGGATCTGCAGCTGTTCTATCAGATTGGCCTGAAGGGGCAGGAGGAGCTGCCCTTGGCGCCGACTCCACGTAGCGGGTTCGAGATGGTATTGCTGCGCATGCTCGCCTTTCGGCCGGTGTCGGGGTGCAGGGACAAGGTCGGTGTCAGTGCAAAACCACAGGGAAAAACGGCCGCTGCAGNGCCACGCCCCAAAGTGGTTCAGGCGCAGCCCAAGGCAGCGCGCCCTCAGGCCTCAACTGCGGCGCCAGCTGCCGCTGCGGGTGAGTGTCGTGATCCAAGTCGCTGGGGCGAGTTTGTCGCCACCATGCGGCTCGGTGGTATCGCCAGCCAACTGGCTGGCAACTGCACCTTCGGCTCCTGGGATGGCACGCAACTGACCCTCAAGCTCGATCCGGTCGGTCAACAGCTGCGCGTTGGGCAGTCTGAAAAACGCCTGCAGGAGGGAGTGAAACGCTTGCTTGGTGAGCAGGCTAGACTGGTGATCGTTGTCGAAGCGTCGGAGCAGGAGACCCCCGCCAAAGCCTCGGTTCCGGCAGCAGAATGAGCGCCAACAGGATGCCCGAACAGCGATGCAAAACGATCCGTTTGTACGCGAGATGGAGGAGCATTTCGATGCCCAGCTGGTGAACGGGTCAATCCGGCCGGTCGATCCGAAGTGATGCAACAGCGCAGTTCGGGCTAGAATTCCAAGATTACAACCCCTCGAAAATACCATGGGCTATCCGGGTTGGTGGAGGGGTTAAAGTTAGAGTCACCGTTGCAGGCGACGCTGTGAATATGAATCCAAGAGGTTAGAAGATCATGAAGGGTGCGATTGGCAATCTGATGAAGCAGGCGCAGAAAATGCAGGCCGAGATGCAGCAGGCCCAAGAGCGGCTCGCCCAGGAGGAGGTAGCCGGTGAATCGGGTGGCGGCCTGGTCAAGGTGATCATCAACGGCAAGCACGAGGTGCGCCGTGTCACCATCGATGAGAGCCTGTTGAGCGACGATAAGGAGATGCTCGAGGATCTGGTCGCCGCGGCATTCAACGATGCCAGCCAGCGGGTCAGCCAGAAGATGCAGGAGAGCATGGCCGACCTCACCTCCGGCATGGGCCTGCCACCGGGCATGAAACTGCCGTTCTGAGCCGATGGCCGCCTCTCTGCTTGATCAGCTGATGAGTTCGTTGCGCTGCCTGCCTGGTGTCGGCGCCAAGTCGGCACAGCGTATGGCCTACCATCTGCTGGAGCGTGACCGAGAGGGCGGTCGTCGACTCGCCGCGGTGATGGCCAAGGCGATGCAACAGATCGGCCATTGCCAGCGCTGCCGTACCCTGAGCGAGCAGGAGCTTTGCCAGATCTGCAGTAGCAAGAAGCGGGATTCGCACCTGATCTGTGTGGTCGAGACCCCCTCGGAACTGGCGGTGATCGAAAACTCTATCGACTACCGTGGCCACTACTTCGTGTTGGGCGGGCGGCTCTCGCCCATCGATGGCATCGGCCCGCGTGAGTTGGGGCTCGACCTGCTGGCGGTGCGCCTCGAGGAAGGCGAGATCGAAGAGGTGATCCTGGCCACTAACGCTACTGTGGAGGGGGAGGTGACCGCCCGCTACATCCACGACATGGCCGATGCCCGTGGTATCAAGAACCACGCGCATCGCCCAGGGTGTGCCGATGGGCGGCGAACTGGAATATATCGACGGCGCAACCTTGGCTCACGCCTTTGCCGGTCGTTCCAATTTCTGAACCCCTCACCAAAAACTCATCTAACACGGTAGGTAGTGCCAATATGTTTTTGTTTAAGAAGGATATTTGGCTTTAAGTTTCCATTTGATTGATCCCGCCCGCGGCGTGGAAATAAGGAGTGACAATGGACAGCTGTCTTTTCTGCAAAATGGTGAAGGGTGAGATCAAGCCCGATACGGTCTACGAAGACGATGAGATACTGGCGTTTCGTGACATCAATCCCCAGGCGCCGCTACACATTCTGGTGATCCCCAAGCGCCACATCGCCACGCTCAATGATCTGACTCCGGCAGATGCCAGAGCTGGTGGGCAAGCTGGTGCTGACTGCACAGCAGATTGCGAAGCAAGAGGGTTTTTCAGAGCAGGGCTATCGAACCCTATTTAACTGCAATGCCGATGGTGGACAGGAGGTCTTCCATATCCACCTGCACCTGCTGGGCGGACGTCGGATGAGCTGGCCGCCGGGCTGATTTTCCATATGAGTGAGTCACAGCGAGCGGAATACCGCTCCCAATCCAGCAAGCCGGCCAGTCCGGCCGATACCGGTTCGCGCCCCTATACCCTGAAGATCGAGGAGATGAGCTGCGCCGCCTGCGTGAGTCGGGTGGAGCAGGCGATTCGTTCGGTAGATGGGGTGCAGGATGTGGCGGTGAACCTGCTTGAGGGGCTGGCCCAAGTGGTGGGTGGCGATCCGATTCAGGTGGCCGAGCATGTCAGCGCTCAAGGTTACCCGGCGCAGCCGGATCAAGCGGCAGCACCGTTGGCGGATGTGGCGAAGAGTACCTGATCGAGATCGAGGATATGAGCTGCTCCGCCTGTGTGGCGGCAGTGGAGCGGGCGGTTGGCGCGGTGAGCGGCGTCGATTCCGTGCAGGTCAATCTGCTGGAGCGCCAGGCGCGGGTCAGTGGTGGCGATCCTGTCGCGGCCGTGCAGGCGGTGATCGAACAGGGTTATCAGGCCAGCCTACAACAGCCGGGGCGTCCGGTTGATCGTTTTCAGTTCCGGTTTGCTGCGCCCTTGAGTGAAGCGCAACAGCAGCAGTTGCAACCACTTCTGCTCGGACTCGATCCGCAATTGACGATGCAAACTCTGCCTCAGGGGATAGCGTTGCAGAGCCGTGCTCATCCGGCGGATCTGCTGCTGGCGGTGCAAAAGATCTGTCCTGACGCTGAACTGGAGGAGCAGTTCGACGACCCGCAGGTGGAACAGGAGCGACGGGCGCGCCGGGAACTGCGGCGTTCGATCTGGCGGGCAGCTCTGGCGGGGAGCGCAGGTATCGGTCTGATGGTCGCCAGTCACGCCGGCTGGCTGCCGCCCCTGGAGGGCAATCGCGGGCTGTGGTTGGGGATTGCGCTGCTGTTTCTCGGCGTGATCGGCTTTAGCGGTGGTCACTACTACCGTGGTGCCTGGAAGCAGGCTCGCCACGCCTCTGCCAATATGGATACCTTGGTGGCGTTGGGGACCGGCGCGGCCTGGATCGCTTCATTGTTGGCGATCGTTGCGCCTGAATGGGTCGTTACCGATGCGCTCTACCTGGATGCCTCGGTGATAATCCTTGCCTTTCTGCAGTTTGGTCATTTGTTGGAGGTGCGGGCCAAACGTACCACTAGCCAGGCGATCGGCAGCTTGCTGGAGTCGGTGCCTAAGCGGGCATCGCTGCTCAGAGGCAGCGAGGAGGTGGTGATCCCGGCCTCGCTGGTACAGATCGGGGATCGCGTGCGGGTGCGCCCGGGGGAGAAGATCCCGGTGGATGGGCAGGTGCTGCAGGGGCATTCCTCGGTGGATGAGTCGATGATCAGTGGCGAGTCGCTGCCCCAGGAGCGGGGGAGTGGTGATAGGGTGATCGGCGGTACGGTCAACGGCAGTGGTGCACTGCTGCTGGAGGTCAGCCGGATCGCCGACCAGACCACCCTGGCCCAGATCATCCGCATGGTGAAACAGGCGCAGATGAGCAAGCCGCCGATCGCCCGGTTGGTTGACCGGGTGGCGGCGGTGTTCGTGCCGGTGGTGGTGACAATTAGTCTGCTGTCCTTCATTTCCTGGATGGTGCTGGCGCCAACTCCGGCGTTGCCGCTGGCCCTGACCGCTGCCATTGCGGTGTTGGTGATCGCCTGCCCCTGCGCATTGGGGCTGGCCACCCCGATCGCGATCATGGTGGGCACCGCACGGGCGGCCCAGTTCAACATCCTGATCCGTAACAGCGAGGCGCTGGACGGGGCGAGCCGCCTGAGCCACCTGGTGGTGGACAAGACCGGCACCCTGACCCAGGGTCGGCCGCTGCTGCACAAGATCTACCCCCAGGATACGGCGACCGAGGATCTCTGCCTGCAACTGGCTGCGGCGCTGGAGCAGGAGTCGGAACACCCGCTGGCTCATGCGATCACCTCGGCAGCGCGGGAGCGTGGCCTGACGATCCCGCCTGCCAGCAAGTTTCAGGCCCTGCCGGGGCAGGGTGGAGAGGCCGAGGTCGCCGGTCAGCCGGTGTTGATCGGCAACCGGCGGCTGATGGCCCAGCGGGGGGTGACGATCCCAACAGCGCTGCTGAAGCAGGCGGAGCAGGAGGCATCGGCGGGGGGCAGCCTGGTCTGGCTGGCCCTCAGCGGGCGGCTGCTGGGGCTGCTGGTGGTGAAGGATCCGATCCGCGCCGATACTCCGGCGGCGGTGCGGCTGCTGCAGCGTCAGGGGATCCAGCTGGTGCTCTGCAGCGGAGACAGCCGTCATACCGCCGAAGCGGTGGCCGCCCAGCTCGGTATCGACGAGGTGCATGCCGAGATGTTACCGGAGGGCAAGCTCAAGGTAGTGCAGATGCTGCAGGCCCAGGGGCATCGGGTCGGCATGGTCGGGGATGGGGTGAACGATGCGCCGGCCCTGGCCCAGGCCGATACCGGCTTTGCCATCGGCAGCGGCACCGATGTGGCGATCGACAACGCCGACGTCACCCTGGCGGGAGACTCCCTGGCCAGTGTCAGCACCGCCATCGCCATCTCCCGCGCCACCCTGCGCAATATCCGCCAGAATCTGTTCGGCGCCTTTATCTACAATCTGATCGGCATCCCGCTGGCGGCCGGTCTGTTCTATCCCGTAACCGGCTGGCTGCTGCCGCCGATGTTCGCTAGCCTGGCGATGGCGCTCTCCTCGGTGACCGTGGTGAGCAACGCCAACCGGTTGCGATTTTTCAAACCCGACCTGGAGGAGGTAACGATGTCTGTGGAACTGAAAGTGACCGGGATGACCTGTCAGCACTGTGTGGCCCATGTGAAGAAGGGGCTGGAGGCGGTGGCCGAGGTGGAGGCCGTGGAGGTCGACCTGGAGTCGGGCACGGCCCGTGTCGAGGGCAGCGCCGATACCGCTGAGCTGCTGGGCGCGGTCAAGCAGGCGGGCTACTCCGCGGAGCTTGTCTAGAGTTGGTGATCGGGGATTTGCCTCTGTGTGGCAGGAAAAGGTCTAAAATGTAGACAATGTCGCACTTCGAGGGATTATTGATCCTGTCATCTGGATTACAATTCCCGGCCAGATAAGCATCGAATTCGATTGAAGGGAGCGGAGTTGGAAATACGGGGTTCAATCATCGCCCTGCCGACACGGCCCGTGCACGAGCGCGAGGTCGATCCCTCCCATATTGCCCCCCGTCCAGAAACCACTGATCCGACCCTGGTGGAGCGGTCGACGCCCCGTCCTGTGGCGACGCCAGAGCGGGCAGAGGCGCTCTTTGCCAGGCGCCATCGCCAGCAGAATCTGGCACAGGACGAGATCGACCAACGTGCCCGCCAGGCCCTGAATGCCTACCAATCTCTCGATCAGATCAATGAGCGGGATTACGTCAGCGCCGTGTTGGGCATCGACGAATACGCCTGATCGGCTGGTATCGCCAGATGATCCTCCAGGATGCAGCTGGCACGACTTCCTTCGCAATCCTTTAACTCCCCCCATGGATAGTCCATCTTGAAGACTCCAATCCGCTCAGGATAGCGCTCCTGCAGGAGCGCTATGGTTGAGTGGCAAGCAGGCGTTACAGGGGGGTTATGCATGGTCTATGCGCTGGTGATATTGGGGGGGCTGCTAGCGATGGCCCTGCTTGGAAGTGAGGGGGCTGTTTTTGGCGCAGTGATTGGCTGGCTTGTGGGCAAGTTGCTCAGGCTGGAGGGCCGACTCTCTCGGCTAGCACACGAGCTGGAACAGTTGCAGAGGGAGAGGTCGGTTGTGCAGCCCGCTGAGTCACTTGACGCGCAACGGGTCAAGCCGCCAGCTGCAGCGCCGGAAGCCTTAGAAGTGATGCCAAAATGGACTCATGAAGCCCCGTCTGAGGTGCTGCGGGCTCCTCCGGAAATCACTGCATCCATGTCCTTTGAGCCGCCTGACCCCTCCCTGAAGAGGCCTGCTCGCAGTGCCTGGTTGGGCAGCTTGATTGAATGGCTCAAAGGCTATCTGAGTGGTGGCAACCTGATCGTGCGTGTCGGCGTCATCGTGCTCTTTTTCGGTGTCGCCTTCCTATTGAAATATGCCGCCGAGCACAGCCAACTGCCGATGGAGTTGCGCCTGGTCGGCGTGGCACTGGGCGGTGTATTGATGCTGGGGTTCGGCTGGCGACTGCGCCACCAGCGAGAGAGCTACGCCCTGGCGCTGCAGGGTGGGGCGGTGGGGCTGCTCTATCTGACCGTGTTCGCCGCGCTGCGCCTCTACAATCTGATTCCCGCCAGCATGGCGTTTGCGCTGCTGTTGCTGTTTGTCGCCTGTTCGGCACTGTTGGCGCTACTGCAGAACTCCCGGGCATTGGCGGTGTTGGGCAGTGCCGGTGGTTTTCTGGCGCCGTTGCTGATCTCCACCGGGGAGGGGAGCCACGTCGCCCTGTTCGGCTACTATCTGCTGCTCAACACCGGCATCCTGGCGATCGCCTGGTTCCGTGCCTGGCGCATCCTCAATCTGCTCGGGTTTGGCTCCACCTTCGTCATTGGCAGCCTCTGGGGCTTTCAGTTCTATCGCTCCGAATTCTTCGCCACCACTGAGCCCTTCCTGATCGCATTCTTTTTGATGTATGTGGCGGTGGCGGTGCTGTTTGCGCTGCGTCAGCCACCCAATCTCAAAGGCTGGGTAGATGGTTCACTGGTGTTTGGCGTGCCGCTGGCGACGGCGGCGCTGCAGGCCGCGCTGGTAAAGGATTTTGAGTATGGGCTGGCGTTCAGTGCCCTGGCCTTGGGCGGTTTCTATATCAGCTTGGCGGCGCTGCTGTTCCGCCGCAGCGGAGAGAGTCTGCGCCTGCTCTGTGAGAGCTTCCTCGCCACCGGTGTGGTGTTCTCCACCTTGGCTATTCCGTTCGCCCTGGAGGGGCGTCTGAGTTCCGCCTTTTGGGCGCTGGAGGGGGGGGCGATGATCTGGATCGGCATCCGTCAGTCACACCTCCTGCCGCGGCTGTTCGGTCTGTTGCTGCAGCTGCTGGCCGGGCTGCTCTATCTCGAAGCGGGGTATCGCATCGATTGGGGGCTGCCGCTGCTCAACAGCCTCTATCTGGGGGCGGCGCTGATTGCCTTTGCCGGCATCTTCAGCGCCTTCTATCTCGATCGCCATTGGCAGCAGAGCCATCCTTTGGAGCGCCGTTTGACGCCGCTGTTTTTTGCCTGGGGGCTGCTCTGGTGGCTCGGCGGGAATTTTCAGGAGATCCTGCACTTTGCTCAGGGGGTCGATGAATCGAGTTGGCTGCTGCTCTTGCTGACGGCCACCGCAGTGGGGGCGGAGCTGCTGCGTCGGCGGCTCGACTGGCCGCGCCTGCGCCTGGTCTCTCTGGGATTGTTGCCGGCACTGTTGCTGATGCTGGTGGCGATGGGGCAGGTCCACGGCCATTACCTGATCGGCTGGGCGAGCTTGGGCTGGGTGCTGATGTTCGCCGCACTCTACTGGATCATACGAGAGCTGGAGTGGGATGAGATGCCGCCCCAACTGCAGCGCTACTGGCATGCCGGCAACTTCTGGGCGCTCTGCTGGCTGTTGAGTCTGGAGACGGCCTGGCGGATCGATTGGCTGATTGCTGGGGGCGCGAGCTGGGAGCTGAGTGGCTGGGGTTTTGTGCCGCTGCTGATGCTGCTGTTGCTGATGCATGGTGGACGCTGGCTGCGCTGGCCGTTGGCGCGTCTGACCGATCTCTACAGCACGATAATTGCCGCGCCGCTGGCCGCCTGGCTGCTGGGTTGGGGGCTGCTGGTCAACTTCACCAGTCCTGGTGATCCTAGCCCGCTGGCCTATCTGCCACTGTTCAACCCGCTCGATCTGACCATGCTGGCGCTGCTGTTGGCGTTGCTGCAGTGGTGGCGGCGGGCCGGTGGTTGGCTGCTGGCGCAGGGGCTGACGGCCCGCCACTGCTTCATGCTGCTGGGGGGGAGTGGATTTCTCTGGCTAAACGGGATGTTGGCGCGCACCGTGCATCACTGGGCAGGGGTGGCGTTCATGCCCGATGCCCTGTTTGGCTCGCAGATCCTGCAGGCGGGGCTGGCGATGCTATGGGCGCTACTCGGCCTGGTCGGAATGGTGGTGGGCCACCGCCGCCGCTATCGTCTGCTCTGGTTGGCTGGCGCCGGGTTGATGGGGCTGGTGGTGGTGAAGCTGTTCCTGATCGATCTCTCCAACACTGCCACCCTGGCGCGTATTGTCGCCTTTCTCGGAGTAGGGGCGCTGCTGTTGCTGGTGGGCTATCTTGCTCCGGTGCCACCCCGCCAGCCCCAGTTAGAGAGCGTGGAGGAGCAGCCATGAAGTCCACGATTCTGTTGTCTCTGCTGCTGCTCTCCACCTTGGCGGTGGCCGATCGAACTGCACTGGCGCCGGCCGATTTCGCCTGGGGGATAAGGCTGCATCCCAGCGGTGAGAGGCCACTCTATGAGTTGTCGGTGCCACTGGCGGTCTACCAGGGGGTTGTGCGCAGTGATCTGGGCGACCTGAGCCTGTTCAACGCCCAAGGGAGCCAAGTGCCCCATGCCCTGCAACGGCTGTCCAGTCAGCAGCCGGCTGAAAAACAGCTGCGGCAGGTCAAGCTTTTCCCGCTCTTCGGTCCCAGCGAGGCCACGCTTCAGCTGATCGCGATGCAGATGAGTCAGCCGGCTGGGGATGGTCAGCTGGCCCTCTACACCCGCGAAATAAAACAGTCTCAGGATGAGGTGCTGCATGGCTATCTGCTGCAACTGTGGGGGGACGATGAACCTCCCGCCGTTGAGGGGCTGATCCTGCAGTGGGCAGCCGGGGAGCGAGGCTTTGTGCAGCGTCTCAGGCTGGAGCAGAGCGACGACCTGAGCCACTGGTCGCTGCTCAGCGACAGTGCGGTGATCGCCGACCTCCAGCACAACGGCGAACGGTTGCAGCGGCAGAGGATCCCGCTCGGTGGGCAGCCGGCCCGCTATTTGCGTCTGACCCCGGCCGATCAGGGCCGACCGATCAGGCTCAGTGGCGTCCAGCTTGAACTTGGCGGGGCCCCGCCTGTGATCGAGCCCGAGTCGATGGTGATCGCCGATCTGCAACGGGTGGCGGCGGGGGAGTACCGCTTCCAGATCCCTGCCAGTCTGCCCCTGAGCGGAGTCGAGATCTTGCCCCAGGAGCCGAATAGCCTGGCGTGGGTCTGGCTCTCATCCCGGGCCGGGCCAAAGCAGGCGTGGCGGCGGCGGGCCGCCGGGCTGATCTACCGCCTGCGGAGTGAGGGCGAGCCGATTGTGCAGACCCGCTTGGCGGTGAAGTCGAACGGTGATCGTGATTGGCGGCTGCAGCTGGACCCGTCGGGCGGTGGCTTCGGCGCTACGCCGCCCCGTATCGTGTTGCGCTGGAATCCCCACCGGCTGCGCTTTGCCGCCCGGGGGGCGGGGCCGTTCCTGCTCGCCTACGGCAGTGTCCGGGTGCGGACCCAACAGAGCAGTGGATTGTGGCAGGAGTTGACCAGCGGGCAGCAGGAGCCGTTGATCGGCCGACAACTTCGGTTGGGCGTCCCCGAACCCCTGGCGGGGGAGGCGGTATTGGCCGCGCCATTGATGGGGGGGCGGAAACGCTGGTTGCTGTGGGGCGTGCTGATCGCCGCCAGCCTGCTGCTGGGGTGGATGGCCTGGTCGACAGCGCGGCAGCTATCTGGAAGGGGCTGACCCAGTAGCTGGAATGGTTGTTATCCTGGCTACTGGGCCGCTCTTGAGGCTGCCCTCTATTGGCCGGTTACAGCCGATGTGAGTGACAGGTTGTTGTGGCCGTCGGCACAGAAGCCGACGGTTGTGTCACCACCGGGGGCGAGGCTTGCGTTCCAGCTTTTGGGGGTGATCAACAGCTGGTTGCCTGACATCTGATAGTAACCTGACCAGCCGACATCCAGCACACTATCCTCCAGGGTAAGGCGCACTTCACTCCACTTCAGGGTGGAGTTGGTCAGATTGGTGATGTTGACGTCCATACAGTAGCTGTTGTCCCAGATCCCGGTGAACCAGGCATCGACAAACAGGCTACCAAAGTTGGCGCGCATCTGGGGCTGGTAGGTATGGCCGGTTGCGTTCTGTACGCTGATCTGGGCCGGGTCGCCGGCGCCACAGCTGTCGAAGGACTTCTGATCACCGGCGAAGATGAGGTGATTCCAGCTGGCCGGGGTGATGTTGAAGCGGTTACTGCCCTGATCACTGCTGTTGACGCCCCAGATGCCAAAGGTGGGTCCGGGCAGTTGCAGGTCAAACTGCCAGTCGTTGATCGATTTGTCGGTGGAGATAGTGACCGCAATGCAGTAGCCATCATCCCATTGGCTGGTTGTAACGATTTCGATGTTAGGTACGATGGTGTCTGGTGGCAGTACGGCCGGTGTGGATGTCCCGGGCGTGGTTGGTTTCTCTGCTACCCCAACCGGTGCATCCACCATGAATTTGGAAATCAGACGGACATAGGGGGCCTGATAGGTGATGGAGTTTTCATTGATCTGCCAGGGGGCTTCATTGCCTGTATTCCAGGCCTTGTAGGTCTTGGAGGTGGGTTGATCAACCAGCAGACTGATGCCGTCGATGGTGACGCTACTGCGTATCCGTTGGGCCGTAGTGCTATCGGTCTCGGGGTATTTGGGGTTGGGGCCGCCAGTCAAGAAGCCGGGGGCCGGGCCAAAGTCGCTGTTGGCGTTGTCCCACTGGCTGTTGTCGGCAAACCACTGGTGGTGGATCTCGGCAACCGAGTTGTCGGCGCCAAATTCACCCATGTTGGTGAGGTAGTTCTGTCCCAGTGGGTTGGTGCCGTGCAGGTAGTGGAGATAGCCAGATGCGGCGTTGTAGTAGGCGTTCTGGTTGCCGGTTTCGGTCTGGTAGACACGGGCGCTCATCAGCATGTTGCCGGCGTGACCTTTGGCGCGATTGCTGCCCCAGTGGTAGTCCTCGGCCCGGTGGTAGGCCTGGTAGGGGTCTTCCTGCTCCTGGAAACGCGCCAGGGGTGAAAATACCCCCCAGCTTATTGGACGCACCATGGCGTCGCTGTAGCTTTGCTTGATCTTTGTCACCAGGGCGCTGTCGCTACCGCTGAGGCTGGTGTAGTAGAGCAAGGCGTCCTGCATCTCGGTGTTGAGTCCATCGACGCGCAGGTAGGCTTGATCCAGGTTGCGCAGAAAGCGAATGTCGGAACTGCCGGGTGCGGTGTGTTGCTGGATGTAGGTGTGGTATTTGGCATTCCCTGTCGCGCCAAACAGATAGATGGCGGCGGCGAGTCGATTGGCCTTTTGTGGGCCGGCACAGTCGCCGCGATGGCAATCCTCTGCGTCGGCGGTGTAAAAACCGGTTCGGCTGCCATTTTCGCCAAAACGGGATGGGATCTTGTCGGGGTTGTCCTCTAGCCATACCCAGGCCTGTTCTGCAGCGGCTAGTAGTTGCTCACCATAGGCCTGCATGGCTGGATCGCTCAGGCCTTTGTAGACCGTCGCAGCATGGGCATAAGCGCCGGCGGCAGAGATGGTGGCCGATGCAGTGGCAGGTGCGTAACGGCGTTGATTGGTGTCGTTACTGGGTTTGAAATCAGGGATTGGATTGCCATTGGCATCGTAACTGGATGCGATGTAGTGGGATAGAGATGAGACCTTATGCAGCACCGATCCGTCGCTATTCTGCATCTTGAGTAGCCAGTCTAGTTCCCACTTGATCTCATCCAGCAGGTCGGGAACACCGTTGCCTGATTCTGGGATGTTGTAATCGTCGCCCCAGACCTGCGAGCTTTCTTGATAGGCAAAGAGCAGATTGTGCAGTGCGCCATCGGCGTAGTTGACATATTTGTTGAAATCTCCCGCATCATACCAGCCGCCAGAGAGGTCACGCTCGGTGCCCGCGATAACCCGCTCTGGGTTGTTGGGATCGATCAGGGTCGCATGGGCGTCGGCGGTGTGGCTGGCTTCATCGCTCCAGCGGGTATCGGCGTAAGGCGGTTGCTTGGCAATGCCACTGCGTTGATAGAAGAAGCTGCGCACCGCCTGCTTCAACACATCGTGGTAGACGTTGCTGTCGATGCGGAAATTTTCCGAACGGGTGCCGTTGAGTGGATCGAGGATATAGTATTCGCCGCTATTGGTGATCTGAGAGAAGTCGAACCACCATGCCTGGTCGCCGGATGTTGCGTCAGTGGCGCCATCCTTCCAGGGGGTGAGATTGGCGCTGAAGATTACGCTGTTATCCGCTGCGCTCCTCAGCTCATAACTCTGATTGGGAGAGAAGGGGGAGGTGTTGTTGAAACCGTTTACCGGGTTGCTGATCACTGCAATCTTCTGCGCGTTTGGCAGATAGCCGAACTGATCGACCTTGATGGGATTGGGTGCAGCGTGCAGGCTGGGGGCCAACAGGCCAAACCCCAAGGCTAGAGTGATTCCTCTGCTTAGAGTGGAGAGTGTGTAGTGCATGTTCAAAACCTCTTTTATATTATTTTGACAGGAAGATAAAGTTGGCATGTCTGTTGCTTAGAAGTGTTAACTGCTTGTTTTTATGTTATTTGCTCCCCATAGAATGAGATGTAATTGCCGCAACCAAGATCAGTGATAGCGGAATCTAATTCTCTAGTAAGGGGGGTAAGATTGGAGTGTGATTTTCAGACAAAAATCTATGCTTTTGGGACATTCTCTGAGGTTGTCGGGTTATGGGGGGCGGGAAAGCGCTCCCTGTTTTTCTGGAACTTCCTTCATCTCTGACGGTTGTAGCAGGCAAGCTGGGAGCGCAAGTCAAAATTTGCCCGATATTGAGGCGGATAGTGGGGTTGCGGAATGAAAAGATGGGGAGCGCTTGGTGACTCTCCAACCGGCGCTCTACCCCATAGATGGGGTAGAGCAAAACAGGCGGGTCTTGCAGCTATATGCTTGCGGGGTGTATTGGGCCTGGCTAGGCAGGTCCTCTATATGGAGGGCGTTGTGAGACTATAGGTCACTGATGGCATAGGTCAGTTGTTTTTTGTAATTGGATGGTGTGATTTTATTGAGTCGCTTAAAGAAATTATGGAAGTAGTCTGGTGAGTTGAAGCCTAACTGGTAAGCGATCTCTTTTACGCTGGTGTCGTTGCTGGCAAAGATCCGCATTGCTTCACTGTTGATGCGATAGTTGATTATATCTTTGGGTGTGATGCCGAGGGTCTCTTTTAGACGGCGGTTGAGGGTTTTTGTGGTGGTTCCGATTTGATCAGCATAGTATTCGACGTTGTGATTATTTCTGAATCCTCTCCCTACTGAGTCAACAAATCTTTTAAGCAACGGATCAGTAAGCTGGCTGATGCTGTTTTCTCCGTCAATAAATAGATCCAAATATTTAATGATCAGTACAGATAGCATGCGTGAGAGTTGTTTGTCGGCGAGGCTTGCCTGTTGTTGGTGTTGAACTAGCTCACTCAGATAAAAGCTGAATTTATTAAAGTTTTCAGCGCTGAGATTAAGCTGAACAATACCGGTAAAAGGACAGAATAGGGGGAACGAGTGGACCAAAAGTTTCTTGCGCTCGCTGTTATTAAATTTTAGCAGCCAGCCAGAAAACGCCTCTGTGGCTTGTGGTAGGGCGATTTTGGCAAACAGCGGTAGGCTGAATAGGTTGCTGGCGTTAATGGAGAGTTGTTGATGATTGATGCTGATGGTGCCTTGACCTGACTGGATAAAGAGTAAACTGCCGGGTAGTGCCTCTTCACTTCCTATCTGTTCGAGTAGATCGTTTTTAGATTCAAACTTTAGGCATTGCATAAGACATCTCCATATTGGTTTTTTTGGTTGTTATTAAGGTACCTCTGAGTGAGGTGAGTTGACAGTGACGCCCGGTATCCTACAGTAAGGCGTAAAGCCCGAACAATATCGATATCCACGTTGTACCGCAATAACTCCTGCCGCAGGCTACGCCGAGGCCGGCATATTTGACTTTGCTTTTGCTGGTCATGTTGACAAGATCCTTCTCGGTAGCAAGAACACTTAACAACCACTGGCTAAAAGCCGGTGAGTTAAAACCAAGGACTGAAAGTCCGGATACGGGTCACTGGATTTGGCTCAAAGTGATGCTCCAAGTACCTCTTTGATTGAAGTGGCTAGACTATCCCGGACACACAACCTCAAGTAATGTTGGGGGCTAACCAGAGAGTGTGTGCCGATGAGTGATCAGAAGAAACAGAACCACTATACAGCGGAGTTCAAAGAGTCAGCGGTTAAACTGGTAATAGAGAGCGATCAACCCGTATCCAAGACTGCATGTCTACTACGATTGGCTGAAGTGGCCTGAGAGCGCCCACACTATCAAAGACAGGCGATTGGCTGAGAAAGTGAAGAAGATCCACGAGAAGAGCCGGGGAACCTATGGTGCCAGGCGTATCCGCCAGGAGCTGGCGGAAGGTGGTGAATCAGTCAGTCATCAACGTATTGGTCGCTTGATGAAGCAGCAAGGGCTATAGAGCAAGAGTCGATGTAAATTCAAGGCGACGACCCACTCTAACCATGGTCGCCCTGTCGCGCCGAATCTTTTGGATCGGCAATTCCTGGTCGCTCAGCCGGATACCGTGTATGCGGGTGATATCACCTCTATTCCGACAGATGAAGGCTGGTTCTACCTCGCGGTTCTGATTGATCTCTACTCCAGGGCCGTTGTGGGCTGGGCAATGTCGGATCGCATGACGGCCCAGCTGGCTAACGACGCCTTGATGATGGCGATCTGGAAGCGCAAGCCAACCCCTGGTTTGATGCTCCATAGTGACCGCGGTAGCCAGTATGCCTCCGGCCTCTACCAGAAAACCATCAAGGATCATGCGTTCGTTTGCAGCATGAGCCGGAAAGGCAACTGCTGGGAGCGCGAAGCCTACCCTTGGGGTGTAATGCCCCGTCAGAGAGCTTCTTCCACACCCTGAAGATGGAGTTTACCCATCACAGGCGCTACCAGACCAGAGAAGAAGCCAAGCAGGAGATTTTTGAATATATCGAGGTGTTTTATAACCGCCAGAAACGCCACTCAACTATCGGCTATCAGACGCCATCGGGCTATGAGAAAGAGAACCGAAAAGTTGTGTGATTTTTTGTCCGGAAAAGTCTCGCAATATCACCACGTGCAGGCCCAGCAGAGTAGAGGGCTTTGGCAAGAGTTGAGTGGGGCGCGGGAGGGGCGGTTGATCAGCCGGCAACTGAGGTTGGGCGCCCCTAGGGGCGCCGGCGCTGGCGGCGCCACTGTTGAGGGATTGGAAACAGTGGTTGTTGTGGGGCGCGCTTATCGCTGCCAGCCTGTTGCTGGGGTGGATGGCCTGGTCTACGGCCCGGCAATTCACCCCTCAGGATAGGGATTGAAGCCAAACCTGTTAGAGTGCCAGTGCGCCGATCCATCCTAGTATCAGCACAAAGGCGAGTATCCACATCAGAGTGTGGCGAATGTTGCTTCTACGCATCTCGACCTCCCGGACAGGTCATCTCCTGCCCTCTATCTTCAACATAGTCCCGGATGCTGACAGTGGCAACAGATGCCTCGCCAATCAACTCGCCAGCGCTTTTCCTGTATGATTGCCGACCTGTTTTGATTGACAAGAAAAGGCCAGACGATGCTCATTCTCCGTGGTGCGCCCGCGCTCTCTGATTTTCGCCTGAAGAAACTCGCCCGGCGGCTTGAAACGCTGCTCGGCAGGCCGATCAGTGTCTATGCTGAGTTCATGCATTTTGCCGAGCTGAGCCAGCCCCTGGATGCTGCAGAGGGTGAGGTGTTGCAACAGCTGCTGCGTTATGGTCCGCAGTTGTCAGAGCACGATCCTGAGGGGAGTCTGCTGCTGGTAGTGCCACGGCCCGGCACCATCTCTCCCTGGTCTACAAAGGCGACTGATATCGTCCACCATTGCGGTCTGCAGAAGATCGAGCGGTTGGAACGGGGCATGGCCTACTATCTGCAGCTGGAAGGTGGCGAACTCTCCAATGGCGAAAATAGAGTGCTCGCAGCCCTGCTGCACGACCGCATGACCGAGGTGGTGCTGGCCGGGATGGATGAGGCGGACTGCCTGTTCAGTCATGCTGAGCCCAAGCCATTCACGCGCGTTGATCTACTGGAGGGGGGGCGGCCTGCCCTGGAGCGTGCCAATGGCGAGCTGGGTTTGGCCCTCTCCGACGACGAGATTGATTATCTGCTGGAGAGCTTTCAGGGGCTGGGGCGCAACCCCAGCGACGTCGAGCTGATGATGTTCGCCCAGGCTAACTCCGAGCACTGTCGCCACAAGATCTTCAATGCCGACTGGATCATCGACGGTGAGCCTCAGCAGCGCTCCCTGTTCAAGATGATCCGCAACACCACCGACTGCTCACCGGACGGTGTGCTCTCCGCCTACAAAGACAACGCGGCAGTGATGGCCGGCCCACGCGCTGAACGTTTCTTGCCGGATCCCAAAGATGGGGTTTACGGCTTCGGCGAAGAGGAGATCCACATCCTGATGAAGGTGGAGACCCACAACCACCCCACTGCCATCTCCCCCGATCCTGGCGCGGCCACCGGCTCCGGCGGCGAGATCCGCGACGAGGGCGCCACCGGCAAGGGCTCTAAGCCGAAGGCAGGGTTGAACGGCTTCTCGGTTTCCAACCTGCGCCTGCCCGGCGGCGAAGAGCCCTGGGAGCAGGATAACGGCAAGCCGGGGCGTATCGTCTCGGCCCTCGATATCATGCTCGAAGGGCCGATCGGCGCTGCCTCCTTCAACAACGAGTTTGGTCGGCCCAATCTGTGCGGCTACTTCCGCACCTACGAACAATGGGTGGCAGGGCCAGACGGTGAAGAGCTGCGCGGCTACCACAAGCCGATCATGCTCGCCGGCGGGCTCGGCAACATCCGTGGCGAACATATCGAGAAGACGACCTTCCCAGCGGGCTCGCCGTTGGTGGTGCTGGGTGGCCCGGCGATGCTGATCGGCCTGGGCGGTGGCGCCGCCTCGTCGATGGCCAGCGGCACCTCAGCGGAGGATCTCGACTTCGCCTCGGTGCAGCGCTCCAACCCCGAGATGGAACGTCGCTGCCAGGAGGTGATCGATGCCTGCTGGGCACGAGGCGGCGAGAATCCGATCCTGTTTATCCACGACGTGGGTGCCGGCGGCCTCTCCAACGCCTTGCCGGAGCTGGTCAAGGATGCCGGCCGTGGCGGCAGATTTGAGCTGCGCATGGTGCCCAACGATGACCCCGGCATGGCGCCGATGGAGATCTGGTGTAACGAGTCCCAGGAGCGCTACGTGATGGCGATCGACGTTGAGCGGCTTGACGAGTTCAAGGCGATCTGCGAGCGCGAACGTTGCCCCTACGCGGTGGTGGGTGAGGCCACCGATGAGGAGCACCTGCTGCTGGGCGACGCCCACTTCAACAACAAACCGATCGATCTGCCGATGCCGCTGCTGTTTGGCAAGGCGCCGCGGATGCTGCGTGACGTGCATCATCGGCCCTTCGCTAAGCCGGAACTTGATACCAGCGAGATCGACCTGAAGGAGGCGGCGCTGCGGGTGCTGCGCTTGCCGACGGTGGCGAACAAGACCTTCCTGATCTCCATCGGTGACCGTTCGATCACCGGCATGGTGGCCCGCGACCAGATGGTCGGCCCCTGGCAGGTGCCGGTGGCTGATCTGGCGGTTACTACCTCCGGCTTGATGGGTCACACAGGTGAGGCGATGGCGATGGGCGAGCGCACTCCGCTGGCGTTGCTCGACGCGCCGGCCTCCGGGCGGATGGCAATCGGTGAGGCGATCACCAATATCGCCGCCGCGCAGATCGGCAAGATCGGCGATATCAAGCTCTCCGCTAACTGGATGGCCCCGGCGGGCCACACTGGTGAGGATGCCAGGCTCTACGAGACCGTCAAGGCGGTGGGTATGGAGCTCTGTCCGGCACTCGGCATTGCGATTCCGGTAGGCAAAGACTCGATGTCGATGAAGACGGTCTGGCAGGAGGGGGAGGAGCAGCGCGAGGTAACCGCGCCGCTGTCGCTGATCATCTCCGCCTTCGCCCCGGTGGAGGACGTGCGTGGCACCCTGACACCGCAGCTGCGCAGCGATCAGGGGGATAGCGACCTGATCCTGATCGACCTGGGCAAAGGGCATAATCGGCTCGGCGCCACGGCGCTGGCCCAGGTCTACAAGCAGATCGGCCATGAAGGCGCCGACCTGGATGATGCGGAGACGTTGACGCGTTTCTTCGATGTGATCCAGGAGCTGAATCGGGACGGGCTGCTGCTGGCCTACCATGACCGCTCTGACGGCGGCCTTCTCGCCACCCTTGCTGAGATGGCCTTTGCCGGTCGCACCGGCCTGAACGTCGAGCTGGATGATCTCCCCGGCGAGCCGTTGGCGCTGCTGTTCAACGAGGAGCTGGGCGCGGTGGTGCAGGTGCGCCATACTGATACTGACGATGTGCTGAAGGCGCTGCACGATGCCGGGCTGGGCCACTGTTCGCAAGTGATCGGTGCCCTTAACGACGATCAGCAGATCCGGGTCTCCCGCACGGGCAAGCTGCTGCTGGAGGCAAGTCGGGTGGAACTGCAACAGGCTTGGTCGGAGGTAACCCGGCAGATGCAGGCGCTGCGCGATAATCCCAGCTGTGCCGAGGAGGAGTTCGAGCGCATCGCGGCAGACGATCCGGGCATTCAGGTCTCTCTCAGTTTTGATCCGGCGGAGGATGTGGCGGGGCCAATGATTGCCAGCGGGGTCCATCCGAAGATAGCGATCCTGCGCGAACAGGGGGTCAACGGCCAACTGGAGATGGCAGCATCGTTTCATCGCGCCGGTTTCGAGTGTGTCGATGTGCATATGTCCGACATCATCGAGGGGCGGCACTCGCTGGATGAGTTCAAGGGGCTGGTGGCCTGCGGTGGTTTCTCTTACGGTGATGTGCTCGGCGCCGGCGAGGGCTGGGCCAAGTCGATCCTCTTCAACAGTCGTGCGCGGGATCAGTTTCAGGCCTTCTTCGAGCGTAGCGACAGCTTCTCACTGGGGGTCTGCAACGGCTGCCAGATGCTCTCCAATCTGCATGAGTTGATCCCCGGGGCCGAGAACTGGCCCCATTTTGTGCGCAACCGCTCGGAGCAGTTCGAGGCGCGCTTTGTCAGTGTCGAGGTGGGTGAGACAAACTCGGTTCTGCTGGCAGGCATGGCGGGTTCGCGAATGCCGATCGCGGTGGCGCACGGCGAGGGCAGGGCGGAGTTTCACGATGCAGCGCAGCTGGCCGCAGCCCAGTCGCAGGTGGCGCTGCGCTATGTGGAGAACAGCGGTGGGCCGGCCAGCCGTTATCCGGCCAACCCCAACGGCTCGCCAGAAGGTATCACCGGCCTAACCTCCAGTGATGGCCGGGTCACCATCATGATGCCGCATCCGGAACGGGTAGTTCGCACACTGCAGAACTCCTGGCACCCGGATGAGTGGGGTGGTGATGCTCCCTGGCTGCGGCTGTTCCGGAATGCCCGGGTATGGGTGGGCTGAGCCTCTCCTCTTCTTTAGATAAACGGCTATGCCGGGTTTTGTTGCTGGATTTGGGAACTAATGGATTTATCTGTATCGACGACTATCGATGATCTTATCGAACGTTATGATGGCTTTCTGCTTGATGCCTCTGGTGTTTTGGTCGACCGGCGGGGGGTGCTGCCGGGGGCGGAGGCATTTATCCATCGCCTGAATGCGATGGCCATACCTTATTTAGTGCTGACAAACTCTGCGTCACGGCTACCTTCGACGATGGTAATGGACTATCTGCGTCAGAGGCTGGAGATTGCGGAGTTCTCCATCCTCACCTCCGGTATGTTGCTGGAAGCTTACTTTGTCAAACGCGGCCTGGTCGGTTGCGGCTGCCTGGTGTTGGGCCCTGAAGAGTCAGAGGATTATGTGCGCCGCGCCGGTGGATACCCAGAGCCGTTAAGAGAAGGGGTCGATGCGGATGTGCTGGTGATCGCGGATCAGAAGGGATTCGACTGCGTGGAAGGTATGAACAAGGCGCTGAGCATGGTGATGCGGCGGTTTGATATGGGCCACCCGGTGGAATTGGTGCTGTGTAATCCGGATATTATCTATCCGCTCTCTCCCGGCGAGTATGGTTTTACCTCAGGCGGCCTGGCGGCGATGATCGAAGCGCTGCTGCTGGAACGCTATGGTCAACATGCGCCGCGATTTGCGCGACTCGGCAAGCCCTATGCGCCGATTTTCGATCAGGCACTTCAGTTGCTGAATGTGCAGAAGCCGATAATGATCGGGGACCAACTGGCTACCGATATTGCCGGTGCCAACCGGGCGGGTATCGATTCGGCTTTGGTCTCCACCGGGCTGGGCGGTAGTCATCCGCCGCGAGATGATGTCCGTCCTACCTGGTATCTGCAATCGCTGGTCTCCTTCTGACTGAGACTTGGGCCTCTGGATTGGTCGTTTTGGGAACGAAATAAAGCATTCCACCAGGGTGCCGATATCTGTTTCGGCAGTTACCTAAGGAGAGTGCAACGATGTTAACCGACAACAATAGGCTTCTGTTGGAGATCGACAAGACGATCAGGGAAATCAATCGGGAGACCATAAATCCAGCGATCCCAAAATTGTCGCTGAGTGATTTGAACCCGGTCATGGTGTTGGTTGCGCGGGCGCGTGCCGTCTACCTCAAGGAACTGTTTGATATGGCAGGTGTGGTGGGTAACGGCTTGCCATCTCCCGACCAGATCGATCAGCTAAAAAAACTGCGCGAAACCTATGAAGAACTGGTGAATGGCGCGCAGTCACTTGAGATAGCGATTCAGCGCGGTTATCTCGACGTGATCTCGAAATCGAGCTGAATCGCCGGGTAATCAGCGTCTGTTAAAGCCGGCTGCCAAAAGAGGGGTCAGATGCCCCACTTGGGATGGGAATGCCGGCAATGAAAGAGGCCTGATTGACCGGTCCGCCCGGAAAGCATTGGTAGAGCCATTTACGTCCGCCATCGCCTGCGAACTCCTCCCCCAGGGCTTTCATGACCTCTCGGGCAGAGGCCTCATCCCCACGCCCTCGATAGTAATCTCTGACAAATAGCACGATGTCCCACTGATTATCATTCATGGTGATGCCGATCTCTGCGGCGCGCTCGATGGCCTCATGCTCCGACCAAGGGATTGCGCCAAACAGGTTGCCGTTGGGATCGTTGCGTACCGAGGCGGGGCTGTGGATGCGTTTGAGAATGTCTGACATAGCGGCTTCTCCTCTCTTTGGTGACTGGAAGTATAGGAAGCAGTCACCAATTGCCAGGCTAGCATTTCCATGGAGTTTGTCAGTAATTGTGGCTTTTGCCTGACTAATGATTTTTCAGACAACGGCGAAATTCCATCCTTGCCGGAGTTACCAGGAGATGCCAGCTGTTCAATAATGACATCAATCTGAGCCAGCCTGACAGGCCCTCATGGGGATACCAGGGGGCAATCCTCAGTTGGCCCTCCAGCAGGCTTTTGCCATCCCAGTTGGGTAAGATCATCTCGCTCAGGGCCTCCATCTGCAGCGCACTGTTGTCCTCAAATTTTAGTCCGGCCCCCTCCATGCTCACCCGGATCACCCGACAGTTGAGGCTCAATGCACCCCGTTCCATCTCCCCCAAGGCGACCTTTAAGCGATCTCCTGGGCGTAGGCAGAGAACGCCCACGGCAAAAAAACCACCTGTGCTGATGTCATGGGTCACACAGTGACGTTGGGATGCGCGCTGCTCACAAAACAGGTTGACTGCTACTTTAAGGGGGGCTCTTGGTGCGGCTCGTGCGTCCATCGGGGCTACTCTGTAAATGGAGGGAGGTGACAGAGAAGCTAGCGTGAAATCAGGTAAATGTTTAGACGGGGTTTTCCCTGCTGTATCAGGGAAAATCCGCAGCTATCCGGGGGAATGGTTGAACGGGAGAGGAGGTTTCTGATTCTCGATGGGGGATGATGAAGTTTGTTGGATTTCTGTAAGAAACAGTCTTGTTACAGTGACTGCCAGATCATCAGCACTCTCAATCAGACCGAGGCGAGTACAGGTATTTGCCACCCGTTGGTTTTGGACTTATAACCATGAGCGGCTGAATATGGCCTTGGGTGGTCTCACCCCGAAACAGAAGTTAGCCTTGGTGGCTAAGGCTCTACTTCTGACTATTAGTCAAACTGCAGAGATTGCCTATGGACTACTATGAAAATAATGCCAAGGCCTTCGTTGAAGCGACCCTTTGGGTCGATATGCAGCTACTCTACCAACGTTTCCTGCCATTGCTGCCTGAACGGGCCCATATCCTGGATGCAGGGTGCGGCTCCGGCCGCGACGCCAAGTCCTTCATCGAACGCGGCTACCAAGTCACCGCCTTCGACGCCTCTGCCGAGATCGCCGCTCTAGCCGAAAAAGAGATCAGGCAACCCGTTCAGGTACAGCGTCTGCAAGATATCCAATACCAACACCAGTTTGACGGTATCTGGGCCTGTGCTTCGCTGCTGCACGTTCCCGCCAAGGAGCTACCGGACGTCTTCCGCCGACTGGCGTGCGCGCTGAAGCCCAATGGCGTGATCTATTGCTCGTTCAAATATGGCCAAGGTGAATATGAAAAACAGGGCCGCCGATTCACCGATATGGATGAAGCAGGGTTAGGGATGTTGGTGGCAGAACTCGAAGTGCTGGCGATAAAGGAGTTGTGGGTCACGGCTGATCGCAGGCCGGGGCGGGAGCATGAACTATGGCTGAATGGAATATTGGTTGGTTGTGTTTGATGTTTTGGCAAATGCATAAGCCGATCATCAAGAGAAATGAGTTTATGCAGTTGCCAATTGCCATGGCCGGGTAGATCTTTTATGCGATAATCGTGCGTCTGTTTTGCGCCAGGATTGAACATCCACATTGCTAGAAGCTGTGGTACGTCCCCTATTATTCTTTGGCCGGATAGGCTGCTAGCCCAACGCCGTTACTATTGTGATTTATGGCAATCGAAGTCACAACCCAGACACTAAAAGGACAAGCACTTTGAGCCAAACTGACTTTTCATCCCTCAAGCTGCATCCCGCCCTGCTTAAGAATCTCTCTACCCTGGGTTATCTGGCCATGACGCCCATACAGGCGCAGAGCTTGCCGCATATTCTGGATGGCAAAGATGTTATCGCGCAGGGGAAAACAGGCTCAGGAAAAACCGCGGCATTCGGTCTGGGTTTATTGGAAAAGCTTGATGTAAAGCGCTTTCGTGTGCAGTCACTGGTACTTTGCCCGACTCGGGAACTGGCCGACCAGGTGGCCAAAGAGGTTCGCAAACTGGCTAGAAGCATCCACAACATCAAGGTTCTAACTCTTTGTGGCGGCATGCCCTTTGGGCCTCAGATTGGCTCACTGGAACACGGTGCGCACATCATTGTAGGGACACCCGGGCGAGTGGAAGAGCACCTGCGAAAAGGTACGCTGAGGCTGGATAGTTTAAACATGCTTGTGTTGGATGAGGCGGATCGCATGCTCGACATGGGCTTCCAGCCAGCTCTGGATGCCATCATCAAGTACACTCCACAGCAGCGACAAACCCTGTTATTCAGCGCAACCTATCCCTCTCAAATAGAGTCTATTGCTCAACGCATCATGATCCACCCGGTAGTGGTGCAAGTTGCTGCTACCCATGACAGCACCAGTATTCAGCAGTACTTCTACAGGGTCGATGCCAATACACAGCGTATGACTATCCTGCAGCTGCTGCTACTGAAATATCGCCCTGAATCCGCCCTGGTATTTTGTAATACCAAGCGGGAGACCCAGGAAGTGGCTGACGAGTTACATGACCTTGGCTTTAGTGCGCTGGCATTGCATGGCGACCTGGAACAAAAAGCCCGTGATCAAACCCTAGTGCGCTTTGCCAACAAAAGCGCCTCGATACTGGTTGCCACCGATGTGGCCTCCCGCGGCCTAGACATCGACGCTTTGGACGCCGTCATCAACTACCATCTCTCCCGTGAGTTAGAGGTGCATGTTCACCGTATCGGTCGCACCGGACGCGCAGGCAGCAAAGGCATCGCCTGTACTTTGTATAATGACAAAGAGAGATACAAAGTTGAAGCACTGGAAGAGTACCTAGATCAGCGCATTGTTGCCTCGCCCTTGCCGCCATTCAGCTTGCTGGAGCAACCCACCTATAAGCCACCCATGGTGACCCTACAAATTGATGGTGGCAAAAAGCAGAAAGTGAGACCCGGCGATATTCTCGGCGCACTCACAGGAAAAAACGGCATTGCTGGTAAACAGGTCGGCAAAATTCATATTTTCGATAACTGGGCTTATGTGGCCGTCAGTAGAGATGCGGCTCAAACGGCATTAATAAAATTAGGCGAGGGAAAACTGAAGGGGCGTTCGTTTCGTGTGAGACGGATACGGGGGTAGGGGGCAGAGCTTCCC